>JAITVM010000103.1 GCA_031285815.1 Clostridiales bacterium
TACATTTAAATATTGGTATATCATTGATAATAATGGCAATGAAAAAGTTTGGGAATTTGCGAACGACAAGGTATATTCTTACCTTACTATTATAGCTAAGTTTATTAAGGACCCTGTTAATTACACAGTAACTTTTGATGTAGCTGGCGGTACACCTGAAATAATGCCAATCCAAGTACCAGAAGGTACTAAAGTAGGCGAACCGTTAGAAGAACCATCTATTTATGGCTATGATTTTGTTGGGTGGTTTGATGGCGACAGGGAATGGGATTTTGATGTAGACGTTGTTAATTCAAATATAACTTTAGTAGCTAAGTATACTGAAAATATTTATAACAAATCGTTTACTGTTAGATATTTAGTTGATGGCGAAGATTATGTTGAGCCGGAACTTAAAAAATATGACACGCTTCTTGTTAAACCTGCTAACCCTGAGAAAGATGGCTATGATTTTGTTGGCTGGTATTATACAAACGAAGCAGGGGAAGATATTGTTTGGAATTTTGTTTCAGATAAAATAGCTGGCGACACTACTTTAACAGCAGTATTTTTAGAGAAAACAAAGTTCGTTGTAACATTTAATACAAATGGCTCTTCAGATGTGATAGGTGACCAATTTGTCCTTGAAGGCGGGCTTGTTGAAAAACCAGCAGACCCTAAACTTGCGGGGCATACATTCTTAGGCTGGTATATTAAAGGCACAGAAACTGTTTGGAACTTTGAAACAGACAAAGTGACTGGCAACCTTGATTTGGTAGCCGGATATAAAGACGATAAAGAAGGCTTAGAGTTCTGTGTTTCCTTCTACACAGATGGCGGCGTGCCTGTACCAGAAATGCAAAAACGTATTTATCAAGAATTAGTCACTAAGCCTACAGAACCTACAAAAAATGGCTATACATTCCTATATTGGTTCTATTACACACCGGATGCTACACAAGTTAAGTGGAACTTTGATATAGATAAAGTTACAGGTACCACAAACTTGATAGCTAAATGGGAAAAGAACAAAGATAATGTGTATACTGTAACATTTGACGCAAATGGTGCTGACCAGTCCTATTCTTCAGTTAAAGTTCCTGAGGGTGGGCTTGTGCCTAGGCCAAGTACTGCACCTACAAAAGAAGGTTATAAATTTATTGATTGGTATTTAGTTACCCCAGAAGGAAATGCGCCATGGGATTTCAATAATAGTAAGGTTAACCAGGATATTACACTGGTAGCTGTTTTTCAAGCGGAACCTGGTACAACACATATAGTTTCATTTGACTTAAATGGTGCGGAAGGTGAGATACCTGACCAGCCGGTTGAAGATGGCAGTAGAGTTCAAAAGCCAGCAGACCCAGTAAAAGAGGGCGCAACATTTGATTATTGGCAATATAAGAATAATGAAGGCGTTTATGTTGAATGGGATTTTGATAAAGATGTAGTAACATCAGATATAACATTAGTAGCGAAATTTACGCCAGTAGTTGTTGAAGATATAACAGTTACTTTCGACCCACAAGGCGGCGGTGAATTTTTTACTAAAATAATAAAAAGTGGCGGGCTTGTAGAAAAACCTGCTGACCCTGAATTAGAAGGCTTTACATTCGATTACTGGTATTATGTTGATGAATCCCAAGTTCAACATGAGGTTAATTTTGAAACCTTCAGGCCAGTAGCTGACATTACATTGTATGCTAAATATACTCAAAATGCTTTGGTACAATATGATGTAACTTTTGATTCAGTAGGTGGAAATTACAATGAAGTGGTCCCTGTTAATGAAAATGATTTGGTGAAAAAACCAGCTAACCCGATTAAAGAAGGTTATACATTTATATCATGGGTTACTAGGAGCCTTGACGGCGTCGAGGAAGTTTGGGACTTTAACCAAAACAGGGTTACTCAAAATATAACTTTGCATGCTCAATGGAAAGCTCAAAATGTCTATACAGTGTCTTTTGATACAATGGTAGAAGGCATAGCAAACCCAAAAGACCAAGCTGTTAAGCATGGCGGTTATGCAACTATTCCGGAATCCCCAGTTAGGGAAGGTTATATTCTTCAAGGCTGGTATACTATTACTGAATCTGGAGAGCAGAAATGGGAATTTGGTAGTGATGAAGTAACTTCTGACCTTAGATTGTTTGCTAAATGGATAAACGAAGATGAAGGTACAGGGGTTGCCCGGTTCTTTAACTTACAAACTTGTGAAGAGACAGAAATTTCTTTTAAAATAGGTGAGCCAATCCCAAGGATTGCCGACCCAACACCTATTAAAGAAGGCACACGTTTTTTCAGATGGATTTTTAATGGCTGTGAATGGGATTTCAATACTCCTGTTAACGAATCTACAATAAGGCTCTATGGCCAGTTTACATCAATTGATTCTAAAATTGTAACCATTATATCTAATGAGACAGGCTACTATCAGACTCAATCTTATACAGAAGGCGAAACAATAGTGTTGCCTATTAAAGGGAATACTTTAGTGGCCGGTTTTGAAGGCTGGTTTGATGAAGATGGCAATAAAATTGAAGAAGGGTATAAGGTTACAAAAGATATGACAATCATAGCAAGATGGTCGCAATCAGCTCAATAAAATATTTGATAAAAACCGCCCTAAAGGGCGGTTTTTGTTTTTTAAAGGGAAATTGTTTCGCAATAACAAAGAAATTTAATGATATTGACAAAAATAAATATGTAAATAAGCGTAACATATACTTTTGGCTTGTCATAGTATAATACTATATCATTCTTGTACACACAGGTTTGATAGATATGGCAATTTCAAAAAATGCAATAGGCTTAAAAATCTTGAGTGTTCTAACTTGGATTTTTCACGGGCCTTCATAACAATTTATTTTGTAATTGCTAAATAAAATAAATAGGGGGATTTAAATTGGTAGATATTCTATATTTGGAAAGATATATCGGAAAAACAGTTACTATCTTTACAACAAGTGGCGGAACATCTGGATCAGGCTTTACAGGGGTTTTGATTAATGTTTGCCCTGAGCATGTAACACTTCTAGTTTGCGAAGGTGCAGCTCCTTGTTGCCCATGCGGAAGCGCATGCGATTTCGGATGTAACGGAAATAGGTGTAATGGTGGTGCGTATGGCTTTGGTGGCTCGCAATTAGGTGGTTTTGTAAACCCACTTGGTGCAGTGACAGTAATACCTTGCCATGCAATAGCTGCGTTTACACACAACGCTATCTAACAAGTTACAGGAACGTGGATCTTATTTAGATTCACGTTTTTTTATTGTGCCTTAGGGCAAACTGGATTTGCTATATTAGAAATGAAATATAATTATGCTAAAATAAACAACCTAAATTGACGACCTATATTTGTTTGGCCGATTCAGATATAACTAAAGTTAATTTGCACAATAAATGATTATGAATTATAATAAGTTTATGCAATGTTTTGTGATTTGGCAAACAAGGAGCGTCAACCCCCCAGCGCCGTTAGGTTTGAGATTTGACGCCGATTGTTGTTTACTTTAATTAAGGTTGTTGAACGTACATAATTTGTACTTTGGAGGTAATATGATAAAAAAATTATTTCTCATTTTATTATTATTTAGCCTTGTTGCCTGTAATAGCCGTATTGATGATAAAGTGAAAATTCAACTTGAACCAGAGCCGGAGCCTGAAATAACAATTGACCCAGACTTGCTGGATAATGATAAAATAGTTATTACTTATGCAAGCGGGAGGGATGATACAGAAACAATTATAAAACTTATAGACGAGTACAATACCAATTCTGATGAATATTTCGTCAAATATCAAGAGCTCCCATATGATTATTCTGCTAGGTATAATTATATTTATAATACAATGGGGGCAGGGGATATTTCATTTGATGCTGTTGAGGTGAATTATTCTTGGATCCCTGGCTTAGCCCACCTTAATTATATCGAACCTTTAGACAGCCTTGTTGAAAGGGGTGGGTGGGATAAAAATGCTTACTTGGAATCGGCATTAAATGCGTCAGTTTATAATGGGGGGCTTTGGGCCCTGCCTTTTAACATATCTGCAGGTTTTTTGTATATCCGTTCAGATGTGGCAGGTGAGGTCCCAAAGACTTGGGATGAGCTGATAGAAGTTTCGAAAGCCTATAAGGGCACAAGCGGCTTAAAGTATTCTTATATAATGCCGGGAGTCCGGTCGCAAATGATATTTATAGAGGCGCTGGAGTTTATTTATTCATATGGCGGCGAATTTTTTAATCAGGACGGCGAATTAAATGTTAATAAAGAAGGCATCGTCAAAGGCTTAAACAAGCTGGCGGAAATATATTTTAGCGACTATGTCCCAGATGACCTTGCGGCAATTAATAACCAGGAGGCTAGAAGTAGGTTTGCTGATGGCGATTCCGTTTTTTTAAGGTCAGACGTTAATGCATGGGTATACTCTAACAGCGCGGGTTCTAATGTAGTTGGGAAATTTTCAATTGCGCCATTGCCCAGCGGGGATTCTGGTGTGAGTACGGTGTTAGATGGGAATGCGAATGTAATTAACAGTGCCTCAAAAAATAAAGATGCCGCCTTTGAATTTATTAAATATTTATCTGAAGGAAAAGCGCAACGCGAATTAGTGTTATCAGCAGGGGGGATGCCTGTTTTGCTTGAGGCTTTTACAGATGCGGACGTCATATCTGTTAACCCTTATTTTGAGACAGATAAATTTATTGATACGATAAACAATGCAGTATCACAGGTTAAAACTATACAGTACAAAGATTTTACGGATATTTTTATAGATGAGCTTAATTTATTCCTGTATCAGCAAAAAACTGCTGAGCAAGTAGCAGACTCCATAGAGTCTAGGCTTAAATCGGCACTTATAAAAAACTAGCCCTTTTTAAAAGGGCTAGTTTTTTATA
>JAITVM010000186.1 GCA_031285815.1 Clostridiales bacterium
ATTAAGCTGAAATTGCTATAGGTATAAAATTAAACATACTCTCAGGAGGTATTATATGTCTATTTTGAAAAACATACGAAAAGTCCCTGGCGGTCTTATGGTTATACCTTTATTGTTAGGTGTACTTTTTAATACATTTGCCCCAGCCGCGTTAGATATCGGTGGGTTCACAACCCATTTATGGAAATCTGGCGCTATGCCTATACTTGCCGTTTTCCTTTTCTGCAATGGCGCACAAATTAATGTTAAACAAGCAGGTAAGCCGTTACTTAAAGGCGTTGTACTTACAGCCGTAAAATTTGCTATCGGCGCTATACTTGGCCTTATCGTAAGTAACCTGTTTGGCCCAGGTGGTGTACTTACATTAACGCCGCTTGCTATTATATCAGCTATCACAAATTCAAACGGTGGCCTTTATTCAGCGCTGGCAGGAGAGTTCGGCGATTCAACTGACGTTGGTGCAGTTTCCATCTTATCAATTAATGATGGGCCATTTTTTACAATGCTCGCATTTGGCTTGACGGGCATTGCTGAAATACCATTCTTAACTTTAATAGGCACTATACTCCCAATCGTTGTAGGATGTATACTTGGAAACATTGATGAAGATATCCGTAAATGGCTTGAGCCAGGTACAGTAATCCTCATCCCATTCTTCGCATTCCCACTCGGTGCTGGCCTTAATTTATTACAGCTTGTCCAAGCCGGTGCCCCTGGAATAGCCCTCGGCATTTTATGTACACTTTTAACAGGCTTTGGTGGGTATTTCTGCATGAAGCTTACAAAATCTGAACACCCGGCAGTTGGCGCCGCTATCGGAACAACAGCAGGGAACGCAGTCGGTACCCCGGCCGCGCTTGCAGCAGCCGACCCGGCTTTAGAAGCATTTGCCTCCGCTGCAACTGCACAGGTCGCCGCCGCCATAATCGTTACAGCTATCCTTTGCCCAATACTTGTTAACTATATTAATGGCATTGAGCAGAAGAAGAAACTTAAGCCCAGTGTTATATAATTAAACGAAAGGATGGTACAAATGCCTAGAATCAAATTCCCTTATGGGGCAACAATGCTTGAGTATGATATTCCTGAAAACCGTTTTCAGGCAGAACTTGTTTCTAAAATGCACCACTACAAAGCCGGCAACACCCCTCAGGAGCTTGTCAGGGCCGCACTTGAGAACCCAATTGGCACACCAAAGCTTAGTGTCATGGCGGAAGGCAAAAAAAATGTTGTTTTAATCGCAAGCGACCATACGCGCCCAGTACCAAGTAAAATAATAGTTCCACAAATGCTTGCAGAAATCCGCAAAGGCAGCCCAGATGCTGAAATCACAATAATTATTTCTACAGGCTGCCACCGCGAAACTACTGAACAAGAGCTTTTGAACAAATTCGGCAAAGAAATTATGGATAACGAAAAAATAATAGTCCACGACTGTGACAATTCTGAATTTGTATACCTAGGCAAGCTGCCTTCTGGCGGAAATATAATCCTCAATAAAATAGTAACGGAAGCTGACCTTCTTGTTTCCGAGGGTTTTATTGAGCCACATTTTTTTGCCGGGTTTTCTGGCGGCCGCAAAAGCGTCCTTCCTGGCATTGCTAACCGTGAAACCGTTATCTATAACCACAACGCTGAATTTATTAGCCACCCTTCCTCTAGGGCTGGCATATTAGAAGGCAACCCTATCCATACAGATATGCTTTATGCTGCAAGGGTAGCAAAATTAGCTTTTATCTGCAACGTTGTAATTAACTCTAACAAAGAAGCCATCTTTGCGGTTGCAGGCGATGTTGATTTAGCGCACGCTGTAGGGCGCCAATTCCTGGCAAGCAACTGCCAAGTTGATAAAAAACTAGCTGATATTGTAATAACTACAAATGGCGGGTACCCTCTTGACCAAAATATTTACCAGGCAGTAAAAGGCATGACTGCAGCAGAGGCTACAGTTAAAGAAGGCGGCGTTATAATAATGCTTGCCCGCTCTGACGATGGCCATGGGGCTGAAGAGTTTTATAAAACATTCTCCGAAGAAAAAGACCTCGTCAGGATGATGCAGGCTTTCCTTAATACACCAAAAGAAAAAACAAGGGTTGACCAGTGGCAATCACAAATCTTTGCCCGTGTACTTAAACATGCAAGGGTTATATATGTTTCTGAAGCCCCGGACGAGGTTGTAAAAAACCTTCATATGTCCCCCGCAAAATCTATTGAAGAGGCGGTTAATAAAGCTGAAGAAATGCTTGGCAACAAATCTGCTACTATTACCGCAATACCTGATGGTGTAGCAGTAATGGTAATTTAAATAAACAAATTTAAACGGGTGCCATAAAACACCCGTTTCTTGCATCGAAACAAATATAATTTTAAAAATATTTTGAGGTGATTTTGATGTTGCAAGCTATCCGGGACGACGCAAAAAAAATAATTGATGCTATTATCGCTGATAATATGCCTCAACAATCTGTAGTGAACGCCCTAAAACTCCATAACTTTGGCGAAAAAGTTTATATGGTTGCTATAGGTAAGGCGGCATGGGTTATGGCTAAAACCGCTTCTGATTTTTTGGGTGGCAAATTAGCAAAGGGGCTCGTAATAACTAAGTACGCCCATTCTCAAGGCAATATCCCAAATACAGAAATAATAGAAGCAGGCCACCCTATTTCTGATGAGAATACTATTTTGGGTACCCAAAAAGCTATTGAAATTGCTGAAAGCTTAGGTGAAGGCGACGAATTATTATTCCTGGTTTCTGGCGGCGGCTCCGCTTTATTTGAAAAACCGCTGGAAGGGGTAACCTTAAATGATATAGTTAATATCAATAATCAATTATTGTCTAGTGGCGCTGATATCGTCGAAATCAATATGGTGCGTAAACGCCTTTCAGCCGTTAAAGCCGGCAGGTTTGCAGAAATAGCAAGCCCAGCCCATATTTTTTCGGTTGTATTATCTGATGTTTTAGGCGACAGGCTAGACTCAATTGCATCAGGCCCTGCGGCACCAGATACGGCCACTAATGAAGATGTAGCTAATATTGTAGATAAATACCGCCTTACCCTTTCGGGGCAAATGAAACAATATTTATTAAAAGAGACACCAAAACAATTGACCAATGTTGAAACAGTTATAACCGGTAGCGTCCGCACCCTATGCTCTTCTGCTTTTAAGGCAGCACAAAGCTTAGGTTACACACCATACTTTTTAACATCTACTTTGAATTGTGAAGCAAGCGAAGCAGGCAGGGTGTTGGCCAATATTGCTACTGAAATCCAAAATGGTACAAGCTCTTTCAGTAAGCCCTGCGCAATTATTGCCGGCGGCGAAACTGTAGTCCATTTAAAAGGCAACGGGTTAGGTGGGAGGAACCAGGAGTTAGCCCTTTCAGCTGCTAAAGGGATTTCTAATTGTGGCGCAACAGTTTTATTTTCAATCGGGTCAGACGGGACAGACGGGCCGACAGATGCTGCGGGCGGCATAGTAGATAGCAATACACTAACCACTTTGAAAACTAAGGGGCTTAATATAGATAAGATTTTAGATAACAATGACGCCTATAACGGTTTAAAAGCCGCCGGCGGCTTAATCATAACAGGCCCTACTGGGACAAACGTAAATGATGCCGCAATACTTCTATGCCGTTAAAAAATTTGGCCCGGTTCTGAAAGCTTTGTAACAAACCACTTTATTTATTAAGGGGAAGTTTAAAACCTATAACTTTAAGGGCTTTGTGAAGAAATCCGCTTCACAAAGCCCTTAAAGTATTATTTCTTATAGAAAACGCATTATGGCGCCACAAAAATATGCCACTCTTAATCCGCATTTACCACACTAACAATACTCATCCCCTCTATCTTTTTAGCCGGCGCAACCACCGCCATCAACGTGGCCAAAGCCGCCGCCAAAAGTGTAACAAGAAGCACCATAAGAGGCGGGTGCCAGGTTTCGCCCCAATTTTCCGTGATTAGCATAGTGTAAAATATATTGTGCAGAAATAATCCGATAATACTGCCAGCGGTACATCCCGTCACAACATAGGTAGCCGCTTCAGCCGCGATGACCTTTTTAAGTTGCCAGCACGACGCCCCCACAGCCCGCATGACCCCATAATTCCCCATACGGTTAGATACCCCTGCATTTACCATATTCAAAATGTTAATAAAAGAAACCAGCCCGATAACAAACATGAATCCGTATACAAAAACAGACATTGTATAATAAGCGGCTTGAACCTCACCATTGCCTTTCTGCCTGTCAAGTAGCCGCAGTTCTGTAGGGATCACGCTTCGTATCTGTGACGAAATATCCTCATGCACCTGCATCTCAATTACCGTGTAATCTTTTTCGCCGGTCAGCCCAACAAATATTGGCTCGGAGCAGATAACAACCCATTCACCGCCCTCCGCTTGGAAAGGTGTATCAGATAATATCCCGGATACCGGAAGTTCCAAGACTTTACCGCCATATTCAAGGGTTACTATATCGCCGGTATTCCACTGGTTCTCTTTAGCAAGCTCATAGCCAGCTAAAAGTCCATTTCCGTTCCGCACATTATCTACACCACCCTCAAGGAGCATTTCTTCAGCCCAATTAAACTGGGGCTCGTCGAAAGAT
>JAITVM010000273.1 GCA_031285815.1 Clostridiales bacterium
GGCCGCCATCGGAATAGCCGCATCACTTATAGGTACAATGTTTATTAAATCAGGTGAAGATACTAACCAAAAAGAATTATTGTCCGCCCTTAGAAAAGGGACTTATATCTCGTCTGGTATTTTCGCCGCTGCCGCTTTCCCAATCATATATTTTATGATGGATTGTGCTAACAACCCTGGGCGTATTGGTATTTACGCCGCTGTTTTATCTGGCCTTGGTGCCGGTGTTTTAATTGGCTACTTTACAGAATACTATACTTCAGATTCTTACAAGCCAACAAAAGAATTAGCCGGTTCAAGTAAAACCGGTGCAGCTACAATTATAATAAGCGGAATTAGCCTTGGTTTTAGGTCGACAGCCTTGCCGGTTTTGATAGTTGGCATATCAGTTTTAATTTCATATTATGCATCCGGCGGTGTGCTAAGCTATGAGCAAGGTTTATTTGGCGTAGGCATATCCGCAGTCGGCATGCTTTCAACCCTTGGGATTACATTAGCTACAGACGCTTACGGGCCTGTTGCAGATAACGCCGGCGGCATAGCCGAAATGTGCGGGCTTGACCCGGTGGTTAGAAAACGTACAGATGCCCTTGACTCACTCGGCAATACAACTGCCGCTACCGGAAAAGGCTTTGCCATCGGCTCCGCAGCGCTTACCGCCCTTGCCTTAATTGCCGCCTATACTGATGAAGTAAGGATTTTAGGCAAAGCAGATTTATTAAATTTAGATATAACCAACCCCCCTGTTTTAATTGGGTTATTTGTAGGCGGTATGCTCCCATTTTTATTTTCTTCCATGACCATGTCGGCAGTTGGCCGCGCGGCAGAAAGTATTGTTGTGGAAGTGCGTAGGCAATTCAAAGAAATAAAAGGGCTTATGGAAGGCACCGGCAAACCTGATTATGAAGCGTGTGTTGATATTTGTACAAAGGGTGCCCAAAAAGAAATGGTCCCGCCAACTATTTTGGCAGTATGCGCACCTATTGTTACCGGTTTGATACTGGGCGTTAACGGTGTAGTTGGTTTATTGGCTGGCGCCACTGTCACGGGGTTTGTTTTGGCTATATTTATGTCCAACTCCGGCGGCTCTTGGGATAACGCAAAAAAATATATAGAGTCTGGCGAGCTTGGCGGCAAAGGTTCTGACAACCATAAAGCCGCTGTCGTTGGCGACACTGTAGGCGACCCATTTAAAGATACTTCCGGCCCATCTATTAATATTTTGATAAAATTATTATCAATGGTTTCTATAGTTTTCTGTGCATTGATTGTTTCTATTTCATTAATTAAATAGCACAATTTTTATAAACATATTTAACTAAACAACAACCCCCAGACCCAAAGGTAATTTTAAATACACCTTTTGGTCTGGGGGTTAAATTTTTATTTTCTCCCAAGCCCTTTCAACTTCCCTATAACGTCATAAGCCGAAGGTTTAAACTCAAATTCAAGAAAATTACTGGCATCGGGCAAATGCTCTAAATAATGTGAATCGGAAGATATTATATAAGCAAAATCTTTCCCTGTTGACTTTCTTATCATAGGCAATAGTTCTTCCGGCTTGGCTGCCCTAGAAAACTCTATAAGCGATATATCCAAATCCGGCGGGATAAAACCTAAGTTGCTAATGATACTATAGGACCCGCGGTCAACGTGGGCCGGTATAGCCAGCCCATTATGCTCTTTTGCTAATTCAACCAATTCATAAACCCCAATACTTGTGCTTGTAATAAGCAGGTCAGTGGCCTTCCCTATTTCTTCATCATCTGCATTTAAAATTTGTTGCGGCCCAAAGATTTTTTCGTTATTTGGGATTTTATTAAGCCTACTGTAAACTATATCACCAAAAGGCTTAATAGACTGCATATCAGGGAACAAACAAATTACATGCAGCTCCTCTTGTGTTTCAACCTCCATGCCCGGTATTACTAATAAATCCAAATTGTTATTTTCGGCGGCTTTTATACAGGCCTCTATATTTAAATACGAATTATGGTCTGTTACTGCTATACAATTAAGCCCGCATATACTTGACATATTAACAACATTGTTTGGCGTCATATCGTTATCGCCACACGGTGATAATGCCGTATGGATATGAAAGTCATAATAAAGCCTATACATTTTCCGCCACAAATATTTTCGCTACTTCATACGCCGTTAGCTTTGTCTTTAAAAGCGGGATGCCTTCGGAGTCAGCTTTGCTTATTGTGTCCGGTGTGAAGCTTGCATTCTCGCAAACTATTATGCACGCAGCATTTATAAGCTCGGCAACAGCGATAACATTAATATGCCCTTGGATAGTCACCCATGCAGAACCTTCTGGGGCCCTGCCCATTACCCAAGATAATAAATCGCCAATATATGCTTTCTTTATCTCATTATTAAGGGAACTGCCGCCGGCAGAAATTTCAAACCCATATTTTTCAGTAAGATCCTTAACTAACAAATTTATCATTCCCCTTCGAAAGAGTTGGCATTATGTTCTTCGCCTTTAATTGTCTGTGGCATTTTAGACGTAAGCTCGACCATGCTCTTGGCTAAATTTTTTACTTGCTGGCGCAACATAAATATACAATCCTCAATATTCGCGCTGCCCCTAACAACATCCTCCGCCAAAGCCCGGCATGTGGGCGCACCACAAGACCCACAGTCAATCATCGGCAATTTTTGATATATATCATTCATCATTTGCAGCTTTTTAAGCGCAACAGATAAGTCGTCGTCTAATTCCAAAAAATTTACTTCTTCGATTGGTTTACAGAATTTATAATCCGATTCATCAATGTCAAAATCAAATTTACGAAACCTATCCGCTTCAGACATCGCTGTGTACCGCTGTGTTTTTTTGAGGATATTTTTCGCAAAGAAACTATTTTCTAACGTAAGCGGGCCACCGACACAGCCGCCAATACAAGCTAAAGCTTCAATAAACTCTACATCGTGTATCTGGCCATTTTCCAGGTTTTCCAAAATCTCAATAACATTTTCCATCCCGTCAACAGAAATTGCGTTATCAACACCAAGGGTAGAGCTTTCCCCGCCTATTAATGCCCAATTAATGCCCCTGGATGTACTGCTTGTCAGAATTTCAACATCCTCTTGTTTAATTTTAGTTGCCTTATCCAGAATGGCCATATAAACATCTGAAATACCTATTACCCCATCAACCGCAGATTTTTGTATGCCTAATGGGTTAATTGTATTTGTGCGTTTAGCTGCACATGGTGATATAAAAAAAACGCCTATGTCTGAATACTTTAGCCCTTTATTTTTGACTAAGTATTTTTTTACAAAAATCGCCGCCAATTCCATTGGTGAAATAACTGGCAAAATATTATCTATAAGCGACGGGAACCTCATAGTAATAAGCTTTATTACAGCCGGGCATGCTGAAGATATAACCGGTTTTTTTAAATTCCCTTCAGAAATTATTTTCCGTGTAGCCGCAGTAACAAATTCCGCCGCTTTTGATACTTCAAAAACATCATCAAACCCTATTTTTTTTACGGCAGTCAAAATCAAATTAACATCCCTGATTTTTTTAAACTGCGCATATAACGACGGTGCAGGCAAGGCAACAGTAAACTTAAACCCCTTTATCATCTCAAGGCTGTCTGTAACCGTTTTTTTTGCATGGCTACGGCAAACCCTTACACACATGCCGCAATCAATACATACCTCGTCATTAATTTTTGCCTTCCCGTTCCGGACCCTAATAGCTTCGGTAGGGCACCTCTTAATACAATCTGTGCATCCGATACAACTTTCCTCTATAAGCTTTATTGAGTGTAAGATTTTCTTCAAATTACCACCTACTTTTACGTAAGCCCGATGGATAAAACTGCCCATCAAACAATAGATTCGTGCTACACAAGATTAACTATTATTTCTACCGTTGTGCCTTCGCCAACAACAGAATTGACCTTTAAGAAATCGCTATTCCGTTTCATATTGGGCAAACCCATACCCGCACCAAAACCTAAGTTGCGGATTTCATCTGTAGCCGTAGAAAAGCCCTCTTTCATAGCCAAGTCAATATCTTCAATCCCGGGGCCCTTATCAATTAGCCGGACTACTACCTGTTCTGGCAACACTTCAGCCTCTATGACCCCCCCATCAGCATGTATGACCATGTTAATTTCCGCTTCATACATAGCAATTGCAATTTTTCTGATTATATTGGAAGGTATGCCTATTTTTTTCAATGTGCGTTTGAAATTGCTGGAAGCATCGCCCGCACTTGAAAAGTCTTCTTTCGTAACCTGGTAACTAAAATTCACTTATGTATATCCCCCTTCAAGCCATTAGAGTACAATAGGCCACAGGCTGAAAAAAGTGAATGCTCTGTATTAAAGACAACAATCTCCCGTTCGTTAGCCATCTCACGGATTTCTTCTGTCGGGGTTTTGCCGCGCACAAATATAACGGCTTTAAAATCCATCATCTCGGCAGTACGGATTACTTGCTGGTTTAAAAGCCCCGTTAGGAGCACTGCTTTTTCCTTACAATCAGAAAAAGCTAAAACGTCGCTCATTAAATCAGAACCACAAGCAGATACAACTTCGCGATATAATTTATCCCCACATGCAAAAACGTTAGCGTCAAGCACTTTAGCAACATCAGACAACAACATAGACATTCCACCTTAAAATTTTTATATTTGCAAACTATGAACCGGCTTAAGCCTAAACTTAAAGCCAGTTTATAAGTAAGCCGGCATTACAGCCAATCAAATTTCATTTTTAATGTTTGTTGGCTCTATTACTATTTTACCATCTTCTGCGTTTATTTGAACAGTATCCCCAGGTTTAATTTTTCCGTCCAGGATATTCTCCGCAAAATAATCTTCTATTTTAGATTGGATAGCACGCCGTAACGGCCTTGCGCCATAATCCTGGTCGTAACCTTCATCTGAAATAAAAGATATTGCTTCGCCAGTTACCGTAACCTCTACCGACAAATTTTCTTTTATGCGCCCCAGCGCTTCATCAATCATGTTTGAAGCTATCGCTTTAATATTTTCTTTAGATAATACATGGAAGACAATAATATCGTCGATCCTGTTTAAAAATTCAGGCTTAAATATTTTTTTAACTTCATCCATAACAGAACGCTTCATTTCCTCGTAATCGCGCTCTTCATCAGCTTTAGATGTAAAACCCAAACGTTTTGGGTTAATAATATTCCTCGCCCCGGCATTGCTGGTCATGATAATTACGCAATTTTTAAAATCGATTTTCCTGCCTTGGGCATCAGTAATATGCCCATCATCTAATACCTGTAGTAAAATATTAAACACATCTGGGTGGGCTTTTTCTATTTCGTCAAATAAAACTACCGAATAAGGCTTGCGCCTAATTTTTTCGCTTAGCTGCCCGCCGTCATCATACCCAACATAACCTGGGGGCGACCCGATAAGCTTGCTAACGCTATGCTTCTCCATATATTCAGACATATCGACCCTGATAACCGCTTCGTCGCTCCCAAACAAAGTCTCACATACAGCCCTTGAAAGCTCTGTTTTACCCACACCAGTCGGCCCTAAAAATAAAAATGACCCAATGGGGCGCTTAGGGTTTTTAAGCCCAACCCTGCCACGCCTTATTGCACGCGATACGCTTGATACTGCTTCATTTTGCCCAATTACACGTTTATGCAAAATTTCTTCTAAGTTAATCAGGTTTTCGCTCTCTTCTTGTTTAAGCCTTGTCACCGGTATATTAGTCCATTCTGATAAAATGATGGAAACCTGCTCTTCATCCACCACTTGGGCTGATTTCGTGTTTTTAGCTGTCCAAGAATTAACTGCCTTTTCTAAATCAGCTTTTATTTTATCTTGCTTATCCTTTATCCTTCCGGCTTTCTCAAAAGACTCTGTCTTAATAGCCGCTTCTTTTTCTTTATCCAGCTCCAAAAGCTTTTCTTCAAGCTCTTTTACTTTTGGCGGGGCGGTAAATGTTTTTAAACGTACTTTTGATGCCGCTTCATCAATAAGGTCAATTGCTTTGTCAGGCAAAAACCTGTCATTAATATACCTGGCAGATAATTTAACTGCCGCCTCTATTGCTTTGTCTGTAATTTTAACATTATGGTGCGCCTCATATTTGTCACGCAGGCCCTTTAACATGCCAATTGCCTCTACTTCTGTTGGCTCGTCAACTGTAACAGGTTGAAAACGCCTTTCCAAGGCCGCATCTTTTTCTATATACTTCCTATACTCTTCTAATGTAGTAGCGCCGATAACTTGAATTTCGCCACGCGCCAGTGAAGGCTTTAAAATATTGCTTGCGTCAATGGCCCCTTCTGCAGCGCCTGCCCCAATAATAGTGTGCAATTCGTCTATAAATAAAATAACGTTGTTTGAGGCTTTTACTTCATTTAAAACTTTTTTAATACGCTCCTCAAATTCACCACGGTATTTACTCCCCGCAACCATTGCCGACAGGTCTAGCCCTATTACGCGTTTGCCTTTTAAAAGCTCTGGGACATTCCCAGAAATTATTTTTTGTGCCAGCCCTTCTGCAATAGCAGTTTTGCCAACGCCTGGGTCCCCAACTAAACAAGGGTTGTTCTTTGTCCTCCGGCTTAAAATTTGGATTACCCTGCTAATTTCCCTATCCCTGCCTATTATTGGGTCAAATTTGTCTTCAGATGCCAGCTGCGTAAAATCGCGGCTATAATTATCCAATACAGGGGTATTAGATTTAGCATAAGCAGAAACTTTTTTGCCAATAGGTACCGCGCCTTGGTGTTTATCGCCCTCACCTAACATACCCAAAATATCTTCATATAATTTTTGTATATTTATATTAAGCGACGACAGTATCCTAACTGCAATGCTATCCTTCTCGCGTATTAAAGCTAGCAGTAAATGTTCTGTCCCTATATACCCCGTACCCATTTTGATAGCCTCTTGGGAAGAATTTTCTAATATCCTTTTAGTCCTGGGGGTAAATTCTTGTGGCGCCGATACTTGTGTACCTGTGCCTACCAATTCAATAACCCTATACTCAACATCTTCCAAGCTTACGCCTTGGGCTTCTATAGCTTTACATGCTACACCCTCTTTTACCTTCATAAGGCCTAAAACCAAATGTTCTGTCCCAACATAATTATGGCCCATTTCCGTTGCTGCCGCACGGGCTTTATCAATAGCTTCTTTTGCGCTATTTGTAAATCTAAATTGCATTTTTATTCCCTCCTTAATGTCGCTAGTGTAAAGTTAAACCTACCCGTAATATATAAAAAATGCGTATTTATAGAACCTGCCTTAGATAGCTGGCCCTTATTATATCCCTGGCGTCAGAATCCAATTCCTCGCCTTCCGCCAACTGTATATTAGCCGAACGGCAATTCATCATTATATTATAAACCGGGCCAATCTTTTCATCATCTATTATCCCCATTATAATACCAAGCCTTACATAAGATAAAAGCCCCATAGCTTCCATGCCAGACATTTTACGTGAATATTTTAAAGCCCCCAAAGCCCGGAAAATTTTATCCTCCCACAAAGTCCTATCCTTAAAATTCTTTTCACGTAAATTATTTTCAAAATCAATAAGCTGGTTAGTAATATTTTTTAAGCTAGTTAATATTTCTTGTTCATTCCTGCCTATTGTTACTTGGTTTGATATTTGGAATATATGGCCATATGACTGCGTCCCTTCACCAAAAATGCCCCGGACTGTCATTCCGAACTTAGCCACCGAATTTAAAAGCATGCTTAATTGGTTAGAATTATTCAGCATCGGCAAATGGACCATGAACGAAGCCCTCATGCCTGTGCCCACATTCGTCGGGCAGGTAGTTAAATAGCCAAAATCCTTATCAAAAGCATACTCAAGCCCACCTTCAATTAAATCATCTATTTTGTCAGCTGTTTCAAAAGCCTTTTCGATATTTTCCCCAGATAAAATACTTTGTATCCGGATATGGTCTTCTTCATTAATCATAATACTGATTTTTTCATCAGAAGACAAAATTAACCCGCGTTCATGTTTATTTTGCAAAAAATCCTGGCTAACCGCATGGCGCTCAAACAGGGCTAATTTTTCTAAGTCGCTCTTTTCCGAAATATTTATGAAACTCATATTTTTCATTCCATTTAGCGATTCAAAAACTTCATTACGTAATTCTTTTCCTTGTTCGTTGCCTAGCTTAACTGAAAAAGGGAATTTTTTTAAATTTCTCGCAAGGCGCACCCTGCTCGAAATAATTACCGAATTATTTGAGGCATTTTCATTATACCACTTACCCATTATTAGCACCCCCTTCTATCTGCCTAATCTCATCGCGTATTTTAGCGGCCTCTTCATATTCTTCAGCCTGAACTTTTTGTTTTAATGCCAACCTTAGCCCCTCCAGTTTTTTCATGGCCACGATGCCACTGCCGTGTTTTTTAGGCAATTTACCTGTATGCACGCTTACCCCTTGAAAGCTGCGGATAATATCATCCAATTCATCCCTAAAAGTAGTATAGCAG
>JAITVM010000028.1 GCA_031285815.1 Clostridiales bacterium
CCAACGTAAATAATGGTTTAAGTAAAAATTACAAAGAAATGATTTTGATGGACTTAATGCATATTTGGCTCTTTGAGGTGATGAAACCTAAAATAGCATACAACAGCTTTAGTCGGTACGAAAGTGTTTATCGCAATTATATTTTAAAGCTCGACAAGCTAGCTACGCGAAAAGTGTATGCCGTTACTCCCCTCGAATTACAAAGGTTATATAATGAGATGAGCAAAGACGGCAAAAGCAAAAGTATAATTTTAAATCTTAATAAACTATTACGAACATTTTTTAATTATGCCATCCTGGAGGGCTACATTACAAGAAATCCGACTTTTAAATTGACTATACCAGACAATGCTTGTGATGTTGATGTGGTTAAGGATATTGACCCGTTTTCAGACGATGAAATTGGGCTGATTATAGATAGCGCAAAGGACGAAGTTAAATTTATGTATATTTTAGCTTTTGCAACTGGGTTAAGGCGCGGAGAATTATTAGGATTGCGCGTCAAAGACGTGGATTTAGAAAATAGCGAAATACATGTTGTTAATGCTTTAAAGGATGTGAAAGATATAGAAACTAGCGATAAATATACATATAAAACAGTACTAGAACCGCCGAAAACAAAATCAAGTATTAGGTCTGTACCGTTGCCAAGTAGCATAATTTCAGGCTTCAAGAGCCACATAAATAAACAAAAAGAAAAATGCATATCTTTAGGCATGCCATACAATGATGATTGCTTTCTGTTTTCGTCCGAATCTGGCAACGTATTAAACAGCCGCAATTGCATCAGAGCGTGGGAGCGTACTTTAAAACGCGCTGGGGTGCGTTACCGTAAATTCCACAACACGCTGCACACGTACGCCACAAAACTTTTTGAGCAAGGCGTGCCTATTAAAACGGTCCAAAAATTATTAGGGCATTCTAACATGATTATCACGAGCGAAATTTACACCCATGTAATGCCAAAAGAAAAAGAAAACGCTGTGGACAAATTAAATTTTATTTTCGAAAAGGGTATCAAAAACTAACGTGGGAATAATGTGGGAAAAACGCTTTTTAGAATAATTTTCCACAAAACAAAACCCCCAGAAACGTTGATTTCTAGGGGTTTATAATGGGCCTCCGGGGACTCGAACCCAGGACCGCCCGGTTATGAGCCGGATGCTCTAACCAACTGAGCTAGAGGCCCTTAACAAATATACTAACTTAAGCCGACAAGAGGACTTGAACCCCCAACCTACTGATTACAAGTCAGTTGCTCTACCAGTTGAGCTACGTCGGCATAGGATCCGGCAGCCACCTATTTTCCCGAGCCGTTACCAGCTAAGTATCTTCGGCCGTTTATGGCTTAACCATCGTGTTCGGGATGGGAACGGGTGTTTCCCATAAACGCATCGCCACCGGAAATTTTTATTGTATTACTAATGACCCGTGGGAGAATCGAACTCCCATCTCAGCCGTGAAAGGGCCGTGTCTTAACCGTTTGACCAACGGGCCATATTTTAATTAAAATCAAAAGTTTACCAGTTAAAAGCTAAATTTCCTTTCAACATAAATTGCCTGTCCACAAAGTAAAATTTCTGAATATTATAATTACCTCTCTGAGCAACAAAATAAATATTACCACAACTTTCATTCTTTTGCAAGTACTTTTTTAAAAAAATTATAATGAACCAATGAACCCCGAACCAAGAAAACGAGCATTGCAAATTCTCTCATTGGTATCTGAATAAAGTCATGTATTATGCGTAAAATATGAAAATTATGGTCGATTAAGTACCCGTTATGACAAGTAGAAAATCATAAAAGAAGGATAGCCCCATTTATATAAAAATGGTATTCTATCCTTCTTTTTAAATAATAAAAAGCGGAAAACGAGTAATTTTAAGTAAAGGCCAGGGAAACTTTATCCTTAGCCAACGGCAACTTATTCATTCCATCACCTTTTTTTGGACCCGTAGCGGCCAAGTAATTTTGCCAACGCCGTATCATAATCATCTGCTTGTGGTTTTGATACTGGCTCTGGTTTTTGTACCCGTGCTTTTGTGCTTAACATTATCTCACCGGGTGTCGCCAACACTTGTCTAAATTCTGGCTTATTCACCGAACCTTTATTTGTAGAAAACCATTGGTAGGTACTGCCGCCATTTTTCCCCTTTTTACCCTCAGGATAAGCAATATTTTCCGGGGCATTTTGAAAATTTGTTAACTGCATATAGTCAGATCCAGGTGGCGTGGCATAACCTGCGTTATAATCCGGAGTATACTCACTCGCCTCAATTTTAAGGCTATCATAATTCAACGCGTAAGTTAAAACCCTATCAATTTCATAGCGTACGCTTCCATAGCCCACCGGCTTGCCATGTCCCAGTTTATGGGCTTGGGTGTGTGCATTGTCTCCAAATGTCAGCGTCCATGCCAAGCTATCTAATTCATCTTTCGTAATACGGTCAAAAACTATTTCAAATCCAAATGATTTTTGAGGTTTGACTGCACGTATTTTCGCTGTCAAATCAGCCCTGTCGTTGCTATCGTAATCGGTAAGTGTTTTTTTATGCCAGTACATTTTGCGCCCACGTAATTTAGGCGTGAAGTGTTCTTTTCCCTTGCTATATTTTTTCACACCGTAGTCATAATTCCAAATCTTATACTTTTTACAGTAATCTTTGATATAAAACTCTGTGGCTGAAAGCCTTGGGGAGCCTAATATAGGCAGCTGCCTTGGATGTTCATAAAAATCTTCCGGTTTCGCCTCATCAAAATCAATTGGTGTGGCGTCTTTAAACATTATACGAGACGCTAAAGAAGCTTCACTATCTTTACTGATTAGCCCAAATAAAGCGCAAGCCGGGCAAATCTTTTCTTTTGATGATGTACAAGGCTTGTGTTCGCCCAATAGGGTTGACATCTTAGCGTCAAAAACTTCCTTCGATATACAAGCGGGCGCAATATAAAATTTATCGCCAACCTTACCGTAATACACAGGTATTTCCGAGAGTGTTATATAATTTGGGTAAGGGCCTGGCGAACCTTCTTGCTTGTCTTTTTGATATTGCTCCCATACTTTGAAAAACCTGTTGTAGTCTTCTTCGGAGATAGGCTGCGGGGCCCCTCTTTTCATGAATACAGCGTCATAGTGTTTATTTTGAAACTTTTCACCTAGAAATAATATTCCCGGGCCGTAATTTGAATTAGGTTGATTGGCGGCTGATATATTTTTCACCCCTGCCAACACGGCTTTAGCCTTACGTAAAGGTTCAATATATACTATATCCCCTGTAGTTTTACTAATGCCGTCAACTTGAATGCTATAACCCGTACGTTTAATTTCAATTCCAAAAGGATTTTCACTAGGGGGATGGAATGGTTGTGTATTTAGCCTTAACTTCTCTGCTTCATAAAGAACATGCCCATTGCCTGCTTTAACCAAAACGCCATATTGGGCCTTTGGTTCATTGGTACGCCGGTGCAGTATTAAATCTTCGTCGCCACACGTGGAAAGGCAGCTGTTTGTAACAGCTTCATATGCACTACGTACTGCCCCGCGTATACTAGATCCTGGAATAATAGGCCTTGCATACCGGTTGGTGTAATCACCGGATTCGGACATATCCTCATAACTGAAAAAGTCATAAGCCTTTCCAGTTGTTGTTTTCTTGCTTCCATTATTTTTTGTTGTAGTATTAGAAAATGGAAATGCTTTTTCTGTCGTGGTATTTGGTATAAACAAAGGCGTAAGAGTTTCCAATTTGCAAAAAATCGTACCGCTGTATGTAGGTTTTTTCAAATTTGTGGCGGCATCTACATTTTTGTTACATTTATCTGGTAGCGAAATAAAGTTATAAGGGTTAACAAATACATCCGCATTTTTGTCACCAACATAATTTTGGTTCATAGCCCCACCTCTGTTTCCTTATCATCCGCATAATAAAACTCAGTATACGCATAATCTACAACTTCCAAGGCCCCAGCACCAGTTTTGCCAAGGCCTTCGCTGTAATCCAGGCCCGCCTTCGTATATTCTTTTTTCCAAACCGGCACGGGGTTATAGCGTACGAAGTTTTTAATGCCCAGCTTAAGTGCTATTGCCCCCTCTTGGCAATTAGCATTCTTCGGAAAATCCAGTATTTCAGGAAAATATATAGCCCCTCCCCGTGACTCCCATAGCTTAGTGTATTCACCAATATATTTTTTTTGCTCGCCATACATATAATATTTTGCATCAATAAGCTCTGAATCTTGGATAAAATCTTCAGCTTTGTAGGCTTCTGTGTCGCGGCACCTATCCCCAGAAAATTTAATTTCCCGGGTTTTATCAAACACACGCAGCATTAATAATAAATCTTCATTAATAGGGCTGTAAAACATAAAGCCATTTCCGTCCCATTTTCCAATCTTCACTTCGTCATATTGCTCGGCATAAACCCAGGCCTTTTCAGGAAACACTTCTTTTATCCTGTCGTAATCTATTTTCATACCGCATCACCTTCTTCCTCTAACCTCTTTAACAGTTTAGTTTTATCCCCACCGGTTTCGGTTTTGACACCATCTACCCGAACGCATACATCCTTAAAAAAACCGCGACCGATTGAAGCCTCCCCACCGATTTGTATAAGGCCTTTATTAATTGCGTCAAACCCTAATAAAAGAAGCTGCTCAATAGCAAGGCAACCTTTAGGGAAACGGATTTCCACCTCCGTCTCGCCGCCATACCATGGCTTTTCTACAAACAGTGCACCATCCGACGCACCTCCGGTGAAGCGGTCTATTTTAACACGCGCTATACTCCTAAAGCCAACTGTTTTCTCATCCTCAGCTTTTTTAAAAAAAGAAGCGCCAAATACAATTTGCGAAACTGTTGCAGACGCAGTTATGCCTTCATCGCTATCTGCCTCTTTAACGCAGCCAAATACTTTGTCCAGGTATGTGCACGCTTTACCCGGAAATTTTGGCTCCAACAATTTTTGAAGCCCGGAACGGAACGCGCCCGCCCAAGATGTGCCAAGTATTACAGGTTCACCATTAACTGTAATGTGCTTATAATCTGGTGCTTTTTCTTCCTCACCCAAATTATCATAAATATGCCTTGTGTCACGGATCATAATACTGCCGTCCAGTTTTAATTCAGCTGACATAACGGAATAGCCATCATTATAATCTTCCCTCTCAGCCTCTTCCCATCCATTAGGCGAATCCCAATCAAATTTTACCCAAGCATCAAGTGCTGCAATATTCCCTTTTGTTAGTTTAAAAACCTGCTGCTTAGCACAAATGTAAGCCACACAGCCAAAGCCGCGTTTTGTTTTCGCGCCTACCGCCATTCTTCCTGACTGGACTAAGCCAATAAGTTTCTTCAAAAGGCTTTTATAATTTTTGCTTTGACCATTTATACATTTATCCTCTTCGCGTATAACCAGCATCAGCCTTATTGTAAAAGTAGCGCCTGCATCCACCGCTTCAAAATCATATTTTTTACTATCTATAGCAACTTTATTTTCCCTGTCAATGGCAACGCCGTCCAGTTCGATAATGTTTGCGCCTTCAAATTTAGTATCCATAACCCAAAGTGGGCTTATACTGTCTTGGCCACCAAACAGGGTTACATCTTCAGGAAAAAGAGAGCGCATCACCCCTGCAACCGTTGAGCCAGGCAGGAATGGCTCGCCATCAGCATCACGTAAAACATCGCTGTCTGTATATTCTCCCAAACCACTCCCGATAAGTGCTGGGGTTTTTAAATAACAATCAATCTTTAATACTATCCTTTCTATAACCGGGTTAGGGTTGTTATTTGCCATTGCTTCCACCCACCTTTTTTTGCTGCTTAATTAAATCACGCCGGATTTGTTTAACCCTATGCGCAGCTGCCGCCAGAAATTTTTTGTATTCATCAAAACTAAAACTGCATTCCTCAAATAGCTTAGTAATATGTGCCGGTTCCAAACGGCCAGGGTCTGATTTGAAATACATCCCATTTATCCCCTTATTAAACCCTGTGGCAAACACCAACGCATCGACTTTTTGCTCAGGTTGCTTAATTTCTAGCAACATTTTAACAAAAGCATTATAGCCCTTCGAATCATTAAGTGCCGCAACCACCCGTTGCATATTTGCATTTCCGGGACGCACGCCAATTCCCTCGCCGTATTTTCTGCCCTTAGCCGCCGCTTTTTCCTTTCTATCCATTTCTAATATTTCTGGCAGCGTATCACGTGAGGCTTGCTTTTCTGAAACACTGCCACCTGTAACTTCATTTGGCACCAATATGAAAGCATCCGGCTTCGGCACAGCTTCAATTCTTATTTGCCCGAAGCCCTTTCCTTTACATTTGCCTATAAATTGCTTGTCTAGTAATTGGCGGGCACCTGCATTCCTAAAAACTACAACACTGCCTTCTGCCAGGGCGCGGTCCTGAGTACGTGGCAACAACCACTTGCCGTTATATCCGGCAACGGCCGTTTCGCTACAGGTGAAACGCACAATTTCAAGCCCATCGCCCAACAGCCCGCATAAAATATTTAAATCCATTGTATTTACTCCGGCTTCGTTTTCCAAAATAACTGGTGTGATTACAACCATACGAAATTCTTCGCCATGTTCTATCTCCAAGTTATCCCATATACCGCCTACCATATTATTTTGAAAAGGCCCTATTTCAACTTTTCCGTATTGTGCTGTACGTGAACGCCCAATATTAATTGTGTTTTCATCCACAAAAAGTGATGCCAGCTCCTCCAATAGCCTTTCATTGCCTACATCAGCCACAATGCACCCTACAAACGTTTGCCCTTCAGCCAAAGCCTCATAGCTAAACAGCTTCCCATTGTTTTTTGCTTTGTTTTTTTCATTGGCCCCCTCAATATTTTTTCCAGAGTGCCCTATAGCTTTGTCATCAGGGCGGCTGTGGTGGATGGCAGTAATTTTTTCCGGCTTAAACTGTTTAACCCCTCTTTTTCCGCCTTTTTCATCACATAATGATATGAACCCGCCAACAGGCTTAAATATAGGTAGCATTTCGCCTTCTTCGGATTTAACCCCTGCGGATACATCGATAAGCCCCCTTTCTTTTCCTGGGCTTGTGCCGGATGGTTTAATTTCCGAAAGCGCCGCAGGTGCGGGATAATATATGTAACCACCTCTACAAGGCATCGCCGCTGTAAAAATTACCCCACCTTCCAAAAATATGGCCCGGAAGTATTTATCAAGGGCAGCCTCAGCATGTGATAATTTATGTTTCTTAATATATTTTGCCGCAAACGCCCCTACAAGGGCACTTCCAAAAATATAATCCTCACAATCAAAAGGTTTCCCATTACGGTCGGCTGATATTACCGGCTCAAGCAATTTAATTGTATAATGTGCCACTTTTTTTGTGCCATAATCCGTAATACTAAGCGCTGCTTCTTGGGTTGCGCTATCCGCGACGCTAAATGCGTCTTTACCGGCTTTGATGGCTTCATTTCCAATCAGCAACTCACATTTAACTTCGCCAAGCCCGCGCGAGCGGTTTAAGCCCATGCCCCGTAATGTCTTTACGCATCTTTTGAGCAATTCAAGCGTTGAACCGCCCCCATCAAACGAAACAGGAAACATATAAACCTGTGTTTTATTCAACACCCGCGCCATACGGAGCGACCCCTCTACCGCTTTTCCACCTTCCATTTTTGTCCGCTGGCGGACGCTTGTATATACTTTCGCAAGTTCGGATAAATGTACATCGCCTAATTTGCTGGCTAGGTCATTATAATTCTCTAGCCTTCCATTGCCTATCTTGAGTGTACCGGGAATAAGCTTACCTGTTTCCCCAAATAATTTATCGAAGGTTTCAGAAAAACTATCATCTACGCTAAGGATG
>JAITVM010000245.1 GCA_031285815.1 Clostridiales bacterium
GGGTGCCCATAGTCAGACATATGCACCCGTATTTGATGCGTGCGCCCGGTTTTTAAAATCAACTCAACCAGTGTATATCCATCAAACCTATCCAAAACATTAAAATTAGTAATAGCAGGCTTCCCATTTTTATAATTAACGGCCATCCGCTTACGCTCTTTAGGGTCCCGCCCAATAGGTTTTTCGATAACCCCGCTGTCTTCCTTTATACCCCCAAAAACCAGCGCATAATATTTCCTGGACATAGAATGCTCTTGTAACTGTTTCGCCAAAGAATTATGTGCCATATCGTTTTTCGCAGCTATAAGGACCCCGGAAGTATCTTTATCGATCCTATGTACTATCCCCGGGCGCAGCACACCGTTAATTCCTGACAGCGAGCCCCCGCAGTGGTTAAGGAGCGCATTTACAAGGGTCCCTTCATAATGGCCCGGGGCTGGGTGAACCACCATATTCTGCGGCTTGTTTATTAAGATTACATCCCCATCCTCATAAACTATATCTAATTCAATATCCTCTTTAAGCACATTAAGCTCTTTAGCCTCGGGCACTATAACAGAAATATTGTCGCCCATCTTAACCCTGTAATTAGCTTTTCCGCATTTGCCATCAACAGACACTAACCCGCCATCAATGTATTTTTGTACTGCCGAGCGCGACTTTCCCGGTATTTTTTCCGAAACAAATATATCAAGCCTTTTATTAATATCGTTAATGCTAACCAATGCCTGAAGCTCGCTACCCATTCCTGACACCTGTGTCTTCTTTTATAAAAAACAACACTAAAACCGCTAACAACAGCGCCCCGACTACAACATACGTGTCCGCAAGGTTAAACACAGGGAAGTTCATAAATTTAATAAATGTAGCATGCAAAAAATCGATAACGTAGCCATTTAAAAGCCTGTCTATAAAATTGCCAGCGGCCCCTGATAATATTAAAACCAGGCACCACCTGGCCAAATTATAGGTTTTTGTTTTTGGCATTTTAATATAATAATAAATTATAATTGAAACAATAATAATAGTCGATATTACAAAAAACCACCTGGCACCCTGCAATAGCCCAAAGGCGGCGCCCCTATTTTCAACAAAAGTAAAATTAAAAACGCCTTCTATTAAATATATTGACCCAATATCTTTTAAATTGTTAAAAGCGAGCCATTTCGTAAACTGGTCTATTGCCACCAGAAACATAAATACCACAACCGGTAAAACCATACCCTATACCCCTAACTCCGTTAGCCCTCTATTTATGCAAAGGGATAATTCCTGCCTGCTAGGCTTAACTATTAAAGCCCCGCCTATCCCTTTGAGTGTTATAATACTAATTACGTTATTTTTTGTTTTTTTGTCTAGGTACATTTGAGAAATAATTTCCTCTTCATTAAAATTATTATTAAAACCATATAGCCCAAAATATTTTAATATATTTATTATAGAAGCGTATTCATCTTCATTTATATAATTATTCTGTAGCGCGTAATAAGCTGAACAAACCATGCCGATTGCCACCGAGTGCCCATGCGTCAATTGGAACCCGGACAAGGTTTCGAAAGCGTGGCCAAAGGTATGCCCAAAATTCAAAATTTCCCGCAGGCCGGATTCTTTTTCGTCTTGCCTGACAATAGATTTTTTTATTTCACAAGATTTAAATATTAAGCTTTGTAAAATATCAAAATCCAGCGCGTTTATTTTTTCTTTGTTTTCTATTATAAATTCATAGTAAGGTTTGCCCATAATAAGGCCATGCTTAATAACTTCGGCCATGCCCGAAGCAAACTGCCGTTTATCTAATGTTTTTAAAGCATTTATATTTGTATAGACAAATTTAGGCTGATAAAATGCGCCTATTAAGTTTTTATTGCCCAAAAAATCTACGCCAGTTTTCCCGCCAACACTCGAGTCAATTTGGGCTAAAAGTGTCGTCGGGGCCTGGGCATAGGAAATGCCCCGCATATATGTTGCCGCAACAAAGCCAACCAAATCACCTGTTACACCGCCCCCAAGGGCTATTAGCAAGGATTTTCTGTCAAAACAATTATTAATTAAAAACTCATAAATTAATCTTGCCGTATCTAAATTTTTATTCCTTTCGCCTGCCTCAAATACATATCCATAGGTATTTGGCCCTATCAAAGCTTTTACCTCTTCTAAATATAATTTTGAAACATTGGAATCCGAGATAACACATATTTTTTCAAAGCCCCAGTTTTTCAAAACCCCCGGCAAACCTGAAAAGCCCCCTGCAAAATAAATATTATATCCCGCCGACGGCGTATCTACTAAAAGCGGATTCAACAAAACCCCTCCATGTGATTAAAATTATACATCTTTATGGGCTACCATAGACATTATCCGTTTGTCCTGCACATTATTTATTTTAAATATAACGCCGGCATATTCGATTTCATACTTCCCGCCATTTTCAGGCACGTGGCCAAGCTGGCCCGTTAAAAAGCCGCCGATCGTATCATACTCTTCCGCTTCTTCAATCTTGATATCAAGTGCTTGGGCAACATCAACAACCTCTGCTACCCCTGAAATAAAAAATGTAGATTCGTTTATTTTTTCGATCTCCGGGATTTCATGGTCGTCGTATTCGTCCGATATATTGCCTACAATCTCTTCAGTTAAGTCTTCCATTGTAACAATTCCGGATGTGCCGCCATATTCGTCAACAATAATAACCATATAGACACGGTTTTTTTGCATCTCTTTAAAAAGCACATCGGTTTTTTTTGACTCCGGCAAAAAATGGGCTTTCCGTATTATTTTATTAAGTTCAATCTGCGCCTCTGGGTCAATTAAATATTCCAAAATATCTTTTATATGTAGGATACCGATAATATTGTCAATATTCTCTTCATAAACAGGCATCCGGGAATATTTTTCTTCTGTGATTATTTTTATTATCTCACTTTTTGAAGCTTCTACATTAATAGCAACAATATTAGTCCTATGTGTCGCAACCTCGCCCACAGTTTTATTGTCAAATTCGAAAACATTATTAATCATTTCTATTTCTGCCTGGTCAATATTGCCAAGTTCCCGCGAGGCATCAACCATCATCCTGATCTCTTCCTCGGAATAGTCGTATTCAAAATACTCATTCGATATATTAAGCAGCTTAATCAAAAATTCTGTAAATGCTATGCAGAAAAAAATAAACGGCTTCGATAAAACATAAATAATATATATCAAAACCGGTAAAGATTTAATTATATAGCTTGCTTGTTTTGCGGCTATGCTTTTCGGTATTAATTCAGTAACCACAAAAATCAAAATTACCATTATAACAACTGATAACGTAAATATCGAAAAAACGAGCATATCATTTGAAATAGGTTCGAATAGGGCTAACATAAAATTTAAGTAGTCCCGAAAAAAAGCTATAATAAAATAAATACCTAAACAGATTGTCAAAACCATATGCCAGAATTTAAGCGAAACCTCTATTTTGTGCTGGTCCTTAAATATTTGGGCCGCTATCGCCCCCGTTTCTTCGGGTATCCGTTTTAGCTTGTTTTTATTGGCATAAACAACAGCTATTTCTAAGAGCTTCAAAACACCTTTAAAAACTATCAGTAAGACAAAATACATAAATGTCCTAAACAAAATGGTCACTCCAAATTCAATCACTTAATACTTTTTAATATTTTAAATATAGTTTACAATCATACATTTTTAATGTCAAGCCTATCACAAGCTACTTGCCCAGCCAAACCTCCGCTTCATCTTCACTTATGCATTTATGGGTTACCGCGGCTTCCATAACCGATTTATATAATTTATGGCTTTCCGGGACGTCGGCAAAACCCATACTGTACCCTTCTTGGCCACTAGCCAGGTTATCCCGCGACAATAGCATATTAATTATACATACGCTTTCCGCCCGGGTAATATTCTGTAGCCGGCTCATATTATTTGTTTGTAAAAAAGCATCAATAATGCTGTCGTTGACACAATCGTCTATATATAATGAAGCAAGTGAAATAAATTCATACCTGCTCATTAATTTATCCGGCGCATAGCCTTGCCCGTTAAAAAATTCGCCAAAGCCCTTGCTTAAAAAATAATCCTCCGCACCTTTATACCATGGCCCTTCCCAATTAGCAACGCTTGGTTTATAAACTTCATAAATATTATAAAGCATAACTATCGCCTCGGGCCATGTAATTTCTTTATCCGGCATAAAATAGCCCGATTCATAGCCGCTTATATATTTTGGGTGAAGCTGCCACCCTTTTTGCCATTCTTCTGCCTTTGTATAAATAAATGTTGTTTTATCATTTATGTCAAATGTAGCAAATTTGTAATCCGCGCCAATGACCATATAATTTTCTATAACCGGCGCTTGGATTTTTATTTTTTCATATTGCCCGCCATATAACTTATATTCCTCTAAAATATTTCCATTGCCGTCTATACATGAAACATTTAGCCCAATTGTTTCTTCGGCCATGGCAGAAACAGCCTCTGGGCATAATAATGCTATCAAAATAATAATTATAAGCTTTCGCATTTTTCATCAGCCTCGTAATCTAAAAAGTTTTTCAAAACATAATTGTTTTTTGTACTTGGCAAAATCAATTAATTTTATCTTACGTAAAATATCCAATTGTTATACATAAAGGCAAACCAATTTATATTTATGGGTGGAATCAATTTTTACATTAAAATACCCCTATCATAGTTTTATCCTATGATAGGGGGCTATTTATTAGATAAGCTGCTTCATCCATGGGATCGAGGGCTCCGCGCCCTTACTCGAGACAGCAATTGCCGCGGCATATGAAGCCAGTTCAAGAGCTTCTTCGTACCCTCTTCCAGAGGTAATGCAGTGTAGAAAATATCCGGTAAAGGTATCGCCTGCTGCAGTGGTATCAACTGCGGTAACCTTGCGCCCCCCACTATAGATGCGCCGGCCTGCACCCTGAAAGGCAGAGCCACGCGCACCAAGGGTAAGCACAACTCCGGCCTGTGGATAAAGGGCAGCAAACTTATCCAGAATACCATCAGGTTCTGTAGAACCCGTAAGTTGTGCCCCTTCAATCTCATTTACAAAAAACAGGCTGACATACCCAAGCGGCCACCCCTTAATATTTTCTGTATAAGGCGAAGGGTTAAGCGCTACCTTTAACTTTTTTTCTGCAGCCTTTTCA
>JAITVM010000248.1 GCA_031285815.1 Clostridiales bacterium
GAAAAGATAAACGTTAGAACGGCAGTGACCTGACAAGTGCCCCAAATCTCGGATGTACTATCGTAAATAGTAACAAGGCAGATTATAAAAACTAATGTTGGGGCAACAAGTTTCAATGACCTAAAATAATAATTTATATTGTATTTTATAAGATAAAAATTCATTTTTTTCTCCTAACACCCCGTTATGGGCGCAATCGTTACTAGCAGGCATAAAATATTGGTGCGGTGATAAAACAACGGGATATAAATGCTACAAAAAGTGAAGATTTAGGGGCAGGGATAAAGGCCTCAATAATGGTATGCACACAGAGATGAGAAAGCATTTAAAAAATTCCTTCTGTAATTTTGGGTTATTTCGGAATAATTGAATGAATTTCAAATTCATGGCTTAATAAAATCTCTATTATTTTTCTTAAATCCCTTTTTTCAATTAGTATTTCACATATTTCTCCTGATATGTTAATTTTCATTACTTTATCTAGGAAATCATACATAGTAATATCTTTTTCTTTACAAAAAAATTTCACATAAATTAAATAAGGCAAATTATTTTCTAAAACACATTTATTATCTTTAAAGATATATATGTCCCCAGTAAACCTTAACGCCAATTCGTTTTGGTGGCAAGCCATAACTAAGGATGCCCCGTCATTAATTAGATGTTTTATCAAATCTATAAAATTATCTATCGATTTATAATCTAACCCAGAAAATGGTTCATCAAGTATAATTAAATCAGATTTTGCCATAAAAGCTTGTAAGGCATTTACTTTTTGTAGTGTCCCTTTAGAACATTCAAAAATTTGTTTATCTATATAACTTTGAGGAATATTAAATATCTGAAAAAATTTTTTCAAGTATTTATTAATATAGGCATTAGAAAAGCCGTTCAATTTACCCATATAAAATAAATACTCTTTTATACTAAAATTAAGCTTCGGGAAACGGTCTGGCATATATGAGATTTTAATTTTAGAATTAAATTTAACTTGGCCTTCTGTAGGTGATATAATTCCTGCGAGTATTTTTAAAAAAGTACTCTTTCCACAACCATTTTCACCCATAACTATTATGGGTTCATATTGCATGATAGACATGTTCAATCCACTAAAAACATTTTTGCCAGAATAGGTTTTTCCGAGGTTCTCCACTAAAGCTATTTCTTGCATTTTAAGCCACCTCATATGATATAGGGTTGTATTTTAAAAATATAAATACATGTTATATATGTCTAAGCATGTAGATTTGTAAGTTGGTAATTTATATTTATTTAATTATAGAGGATGTGGCTGATTTTGTAAATACCTGCCCTAAGCCCAACCCTGCCACTCTAAATGGCAAGTTTAATTGTTTGGTATATTCTTTTGTCAGTATATGCTTTTTTGATATATAGTGGGACACGCACGGGCACGTTTCACGAAGCATAGGATATAATAGCTTCTATTGCTATAAAATAAGGGCTTTTGTTTATATGGTAATAGCATTAAGAAGCCAAGAAAATAATTGCTAAAGCAAATATGTTTGGCACAGGCAATAAGCCAGGCTGGATTTGCTATATTGATATGTTTTTAGGGAGGATAAAAAATGAATGAAGAGGGATTAAAGGAATTTTTAAATGGGGGCATTAAAGATGGCGAGCTAGTTTCGCAGGATACAATTGAAGAGCTCTCGAATGGGAAGGGTGAAGATGATGAGCAATAGCCCATTAATTAATTATACAAAAATATCCCCAAATAGCAGCAAGCCAAGAAATAAACCTATTAGTAAAATCACAATACACCATATGGCTGGGGATTTAACCGTTGAGAGCTGCGGAAATGTGTTTTCATCCAGTAATAGGCAAGCCTCGGCAAATTATGGCATAGGTACAGACGGCCGTGTTGGTTTGTATGTTGAGGAGAAGGATAGGGCCTGGACATCATCTAATGCGGGAAACGATAACCAGGCTGTGACTATAATAGTGGCTAATGACCAGCTTGGCGGTGATTGGCACGTTAGCGGCAAAGCCCTTAATAAATTAATTGATTTATGTGTGGATATTTGTAACAGGAATGGGATAACAGAACTTGTTTATACAGGGGATGCCACAGGAAATTTGACACGCCACAATATGTTTGTAGCCACAGAGTGCCCGGGGGCATATTTACAAAATAAATTTCCGTATATAGAACAGGAGGTTAACAAAAGGCTAACAGGCGGGGCAATGCGAAGTGAAAGCCTGGGGGAAATATCAGCCATTACAATAGCCTACGCAGAAAATATAATTTGTGTAAACGAAGGCGGGTATGGCTCAATAAATAGGGATGACAATGGGGCAGTCAGCGTTGGTAAAATCCAATGGCATGCGGAAAGGGCGCTAAGCCTCCTTAAATCTATTGTTTCGAAAAATATAGAAAAGGCAAAAGAACTTTTAGGCAGTGCCTTATTCGATGAGATTACTAGCAGCTCTGCTGATTGGGATAAGCGGGTAGTTACGGGGGATGAAGCCTCAAGGCTATCCGCTATTTTGCTTACAAATGACGGTAAGGAAGTACAGGACGGGTTGGTAAAAGAAGACATCCAAGGCTATATAGAAAAAGGGAAAAGCTATGGGCTGATTGACCCAGGCGCATTAATATATTTTGCAGACGGCGTTAACCAATATGGTACGAATTCTTCACTATGGAAAAAAATTGCTGAACGGGCGCTTGAAGCGGCAGGTGATGTTACAGCCATGTTTGAAGCAACAAAAGCCCTGGCCTCAGAATATCTTGATAGGCGTGAAAGCGTTTACAAGTCTATATTGGCATTAAAGCTTAGCGGCGGGGGGCAAGCCCAATACCCAGTGCGCATTACGGTGGATGGTTTGAGTATACGTAAAGGGCCAGGGGATGGTTACCCAATAAATGGGGCAATTACAGATGGTGGTGTGTATACAATTGTTGAAGAGGCACAAGGGCCGGGCGCAGAAAAATGGGGCAAACTTAAAAGCGGGGCAGGATGGGTTCCGCTAGATGGGGCAACACGGCTCTAACAATATTTTTTTAATTTAATTTTTAATTTAAAAATAGTAAATAATTATTGTTTGATGTTTTAGCTTTTGATGGCTGGAGCTCTGGATTAAAATTTGTGTAGCCAGGGCTCCAGCCAAATATTTTTAATTGCATATATCTTTTGGCCCAAGCCAGCAGCAGCTGAATTTGTAACGGTCAGAGGTACAAATATATTTTTTTTGTAACGAACCTTTTGAACAGGCATGAATATCATAATAGCAGGGCCTAATAAAACAAGTCAGCCTAAATGTATATTTTTTATAACCCTGGCCTTATTAAAAGTGTTTTAGGGGATAGTGGGCTTAAAATGGGCCTAATAAAGTTGTGCGGAACTTGATACTAAGGATAACATCATTTAGATTGGTGTTGAGAACCGCTACGCAGCTAAAAAAGAATAAAGGGGGGCATTCAAATGGGGATGCCAA
>JAITVM010000249.1 GCA_031285815.1 Clostridiales bacterium
ATCCTTTTTAAATAACCTATATCTCTAAAGCTAGCGATTTGCCGCTGTAGATTCACGCAAAATTATCTGGTGCTCCAGATAAACCCGGCTGGCACCATCCCCGTTTTCTAGCATCCGGATCAGCATATCCGCGCTGACCCTCCCCATCTCGTAGCGTGGCTGTGAAACAGTAGTCAACAACGGGTGAAACATCGTTGCCGACTCAACATCATCAAAGCCAAGCACTGACAGTCCCCGCCCCGGAACAATCCCAACTTCCCGTGCCGCCCGTATTGCCCCCAGAGCCAGTACATCTGATATGCAGAAGATAGCACTTGGCCGGCCTTGGCGGCCGAGTAGCTCTTTTGCCGCCAGCATCCCGCTACGGAAGCCATAATCCTCGTCAGCATATACTTCATATTCCGGAGATACTTCCAAACCAGCGGCAGTTAACGCGCCCCGGTAGCCCTGCAGCCGCAACTCGCTGCTGATAAAGCGGTTAACGCTGCCGATAAAGCCAATCCGGCGATGCCCGATACTAATCAGGTATTCCACCGCTTGTTTAGCTGCAGCTAAATTATCAATCGCCACAAAAGGCAATTCTTTGCTATCACAGTATTCGCAGCACTGGACAACCGGCGGAAGGCTTGTTGCCCCAAATAAATCCCGGAACAGCCTCTTTTCTTGTTTTTCAAGTGTCATCATCACCGCCCCGTCGGCTTGCCCGGATTTTAACAATTTCAAAAACTCGTATTCTTTATCTTTATTCCGGTTGGTGATACACAACATAATCCCATACCCACCCAGCTTAGCTGAATCCTCAATACCAGAAACGATCGATGCGTAAAAGGGGTTATGGATATTGGGTACTAAAACCAGCAGCATCCGGCTCTCCTTACGGCGCAGCCGGCGCCCCCATATATTCGGCTGATAATTCAATTTTTTAATTGCTTGCTTTACTTTGGCAGTTGTTTTTACCGATACTGGGCCGCTACCATTGATCACCCTGCTGACACTTGCTACCGATACTCCCGCTTCCCTGGCAACATCTAATATTGTACACATATTTATCTCCAAGTAATCGTTTACATTTTCAATTTCAAACCTCTATATACTATATTACCATATGATTTTCAAAATTGCAATTTACTTTATGTATATTTTATAGTATTCATAAATTAAAATAATAATTTTCAAAAATAATTTATGCTATCTGTAATCGTTTACGCAATTTCCTGGTGGGGTTTACTATTTTTTATTATAGCCGGCGGGATTATTGCCCATAAATTAGCCCTAGTTAAAATTTGTGCATAAAAAAGCAGGCAAGTAGGAAATAAAATACCCACCTGCCCACACTTTTTTAATAAGGGGCAAAAATGGGCCATATTTTTGTCAAATAAATGGCCCATTTTTATTCAGAAATTAACCTTCTTTTATGTGCTTCAGTATATAATTTATGATATTCTTCTTTACAAAACTCATAATATAGTTTTGCCATTAAAAAAGCACAATAATTATATTCATCAAACTCATCCCTAGCTTTATTATAAGACTCTTTGCGGGCTAGGCACTCTTGCCCAACCTCCTCAATCATGTCAATAAGTTCCTCATCGCTAATGTCTAAATCTTCATAATATATCTTAAGCTGGCTTGCATTCATACAACCATCTCCTTCTTATTATTACAAGGGCCAAAACAAAAAGCCCTTTTGATATGGTTAGCCCCCATTAGAAAACTAAAGGTGCCTCACCATATTAATTTGAAGGTTAACCAAATAACATTATACCACAAAGCAACTACAAATACACATGTATTTTATGATAAAATAATTACAAAACTAATCACAGTTCGGAATTACCGCCCAACAAATAACATATAAAAATAACGATGTGAGAAAAAAATGGTTAAGCACTATAGTAATTACACACCAAATTATACGGACTAACGTTGGGTCAACGTTAAAATAATCTGCTAGGCCACCGCAAACTCCAGCCAATATTTTATGAGTTTTTGATAACTTAAGTTTGCTTTTCATAGTATCATCCTGCCTTTTAAAATTAACTAACTAATTTAGCAATATAACCTTCCACCAGTACCAGCCCTAAATATAATAAAAACTTTTTTAGGCCCGATACCGGCAACACGCCCTAATATCAAATATATACGCTGGCAAAATAATAATGTCTGAACGGCCTAACGCATATGCTGGCATATTCTAACCAATCGTCTCAATAAGGCTGCCTATAGTGCCCCAAAGCTCATCCCTGCCTGATTTATTCAAGCTAGAAAACGGGACCACATCAATGGCACCTATAAATTCCTTCTTAAACATGGCTAAATTCCTAGCCATTTGATTTCTCGTTAGTTTATCAGACTTGGTAAGTGCAACAATCATTTTATAGTTATAATGCATTAACCAATCATACATTAATTTATCATTGGCAGATAGTTCATGCCGTATATCAACTAAAAGCAAAATTGCCCTGAGCTGTTTGCGGTTTAATAAATAGCCTTCTATCATCTTGCCCCATTTTTCTGATTCGCTTTTAGAGGTTTTGGCATAGCCATAGCCGGGCAAATCGACAAAACAGAGCTTACCTTCAACCTCATAAAAGTTCACAGTCCTAGTTTTACCTGGGCTTTGGCTTGTTCTGGCAAGCGATTTCCTGTTGATTAAAGTATTGATTAATGACGATTTGCCTACGTTGGATTTCCCTACAAAAGCTATTTCAGGTTTTTTATCGTCAGGGAACTGGCTCGGTTTTACCCCAACTGCTTTTAAAAAAACATTGTTCACAATCATAATATTCCTCATTAAAGCTCAAAATTCAACTTGTTTAAATATTTCCCGCCTAACAGTATACTATAAAACCCGCCTTCTTAAAAGCCTTTTTTTTAACTTTAGACTATATCGGCCACATACTCCAAAAACTATAGCGGAAATAGGCCTAAAAAAACCATTTTGGAACTGTTGTGAATTTTGATTGCCGTATCAGAAATGGCATGTTACACTAAATACAATGGCTTTAAGCGGGGTGTTTAATATTCCCGTTAATAAAAATGGAATAATCCGGAGGCATTATAAATGAAAAAACTTTTAATAATAGTTGATATGCAGAATGATTTTATTACCGGCTCCCTTGGCACACCTAACGCCGAAGCAATACTGCCCAATGTGATATTAAAATTAG
>JAITVM010000070.1 GCA_031285815.1 Clostridiales bacterium
TCTTTTTTTATTTGAAGCTTGATATCCGATATAGAATCAATTTCTGATTCAGATAAATATTTAGCCCGGGCAATCCTATCCCTAACTTCCAGGGTTAAGATACTCTTTAGGTAAACGCCTTTTTCTAGGGCCAGTCTAGCTTCGTCGCCAAAATATAAAATTAAATCCAACATTTTGCATTGTTTATTAAGTGATGAATAAGAGTCTATTTCATGGAAAGAGTTTTGCTGCAAATAGTCTTCCCTTATTGATTTTGATACTTCCAGTTTTAACTGGTCTGGCTCGGATAATGCGTCATAACCTACAAGCCTGACGATTTCCTGCAGCTCCTGCTCTTCCTGCAGAAGTATTAATGTTGATGAGACCATGTGTTTCCAGTTATCATTAACATTATCATTCATCCAGTCGTTTATACGGCTGCTGTAAAGCGAATAAGAATCCAGCCAGTTAATGGCCGGGAAGTGCCGCCTATAAGCAAGCTGTGCGTCCAAGCCCCAGAATACTTTAACAATCCTTAATGTACCCTGTGTAACCGGTTCTGAAAGGTCGCCACCCGGTGGCGAAACTGCGCCGATTAATGTTAGTGTACCGGTACGCTCTTCCGAGCCTAGGCATAAAACTTCGCCGGCGCGCTCATAGTATTCGGAAAGCCTGGAAGATAAATAAGCCGGGTAGCCTTCCTCGCCGGGCATTTCTTCAAGCCGCCCGGACATTTCGCGAAGCGCCTCAGCCCAACGTGATGTGGAGTCGGCCATCATCGCTACAGAATAGCCCATGTCCCTAAAATATTCGGCAATAGTAACGCCGGTATAAATGCTGGCTTCCCTTGCGGCAACCGGCATATTTGAAGTATTGGCAATCAATACAGTACGTTTCATTAACGGCTCGCCGCTGTTTGGGTCAATAAGTTCTGGAAATTCGTTCAAAACGTCGGTCATTTCGTTACCGCGTTCGCCGCAGCCAACATAAACAACTATTTCAACGTTTGACCATTTTGCCAATTGGTGCTGGATAACGGTTTTGCCGCTGCCGAATGGGCCGGGCACGCATGCTGTGCCGCCCTTTGCCACAGGGAACAGGGTATCAACTACCCTTTGGCCTGTAATCATAGGCTCGACAGGAAGGCGTTTAGATTTATTAGGCCTGGTTTTACGCACTGGCCATTTTTGCATCATTGTTAGTTTTTCGAAACCTTTTTTTGTTTCCAGGGCGCAAACAGTATCTGTGACTGTAAATTCGCCTTCATATATTTCTTTTATGGTGCCTTCAATATTTGGTGGGACCATAACCCTGTGCTCTATCAAAATATTTTCTTGGACAGTGCCTATTATGTCACCGCCAACAACATAATCGCCGGGTTTTTTAACAGGCTTAAATGCCCATTTTTTATCCCTGTCGAGGGATACGGTTTCGACGCCTTTTTGGATGAAATCGCCGACCAGGTCGCGGATTTTATTAAGCGGCCTTTGTATCCCGTCAAACATTGCCTCTAATAGGCCGGGGCCCAGTTCGACGCTAAGCGGCATATCTGTAGAATAAACAGGCTCACCAGGGCCCAGCATGGAAGTTTCTTCATAAACTTGGATAGAGGCTTTGTCGCCACGCATTTCTATTATCTCGCCGATTAGCTTTTTTTCCGAAACCCTGACAACGTCATAGAGTTTGGCGTGATTCATCCCTTCGGCAATAACCAAAGGGCCCGAAACTTTTACAATTTTTCCAACGTTCAATAACCTTACCTACCTTCGTCTAAAATATTGATTCCAACAGCTTTTTCTACATTATCGCTTATCCGGGAGAGGCCGATGCCTAGGCTGCCTTTGTTGCTCGGGATCAAAACAATAATAGGCGTAAGTTCACGGTTATACCTATCTATTGTCTCTTTTATATTTACGGCTACCTGTTCGGTTAAAAAAACAGTGCCATAGCCGCCCCTTGCCAGTTTATCAAGAAGCCTCCGGTTATCGTCCGCGTTAGCTTCGATACAGTCAAAAACATCGATACCAAAAGCCTTAAAACATAAGACGGACGATTTGTCGCCCATAACCGCTACTTTATGCATAGTTTTCACGCAGCCTTTCTTTCAGCTTTTCGGCGGGTATCCCACTACGTTTGCCTGTAAAAATAATCCTGAGCTGGCGGATTTCGTTCTCCTTGTTTGCGATATAAGCAAATATTAGCTCTGGGCCAAAAGGTATATATTTAACTTTTTTAAGTAGTGTAACTAAATAGTCGTCTAGCAGCTTTTCAAATAATGATAAACTTTTTGTAACTTGAAAATTATCAACGCCTGCTTTTAAAGGCTGGCCCATATATTTATAAAATAATTTGTTAGAGATGTAGTCATTAGGCTTGTTAAAATAATCAGATATTTCTTTTTTGCTTATTTTGCCGCCTTCTATTAAAACAGTATTTAAAAACGATAGGTCTTTTTTTAACGACATACACCTGATCAAAGCTTTTAAGTTATAACTATCTACACTAGCCCGCACATAATCAGTTATTAGCTCAGAATTGAGTTTTTCTGCTAAATCAACCATCTGGGTAAACATTTCTTTATCCAGTGCTATAGAAACAGATTGTGGGTCTTTAGTTTTTTCATATACATCCATAGCTTTCTTAAAAGCTTCTTTTATATAAGGCGGTATTTGGCTTAAATCTTCTTTATCAGCGAACAGCTTTGAAAAATCATCAGGGTTTACATCTGTCGCATAAGAATAAGATGGCTGCCCCGAATTTAAAAGATGGGATTTAATAGCCATCTTAAGGTTGTTATAGTCGTGCTTTATAGATAGGGCTTTAACGATATCCTTGTTTACACATATTTCGAAGCCCGTTTTGTAAATGCGTTTAAGCTCGTTAATTAACACAGATTCAAAATCTTCTGGATATTTTAAAGATGAAAAATCGTAACCGCCATTTTGTGAAGCGATCCTTATTGATTCTTGCAAAGAGGGGGCATCAGCTATCTTGTTTATTGATTCGCCGGGCAACAGTTTCTTTTCCAGGACACGTATATAGCCGGCATAATCCGCATAATCCGATTGATTCATATAAACCTCCTCCTATTGTTCAATAATTTTGATAATATCGATTTCCATATCGTCTTTAAAATAATTAATTAGCGATTCGAAGGTATTGTCATTTTCGATGCCGCCGCGTAGCACAATAAAACCATTTTTTATTTTACGTTTATCAGAAGTAAAGGTTAAGCCGCCTTTTTTGCCGCTTTGCTTTAAAAAATCATTTATGGCGTTTTTATTAAGGCCCTCATATTTTTCAGGTATTAGGATCTCTTCAAAGCCGTTTATGTCGAGGGCTAAAAGGTATTTTTTCAAAAAGGCCTCATATTCCTCTATTGGCAGGTTAGAAAGCTTTTCAATTGCCTTATTAAATATTTTATCCAATACTTCTTGTTTTTTAGTTAATAACCTATCACGCAAATTAATATCCTGTTCAAGCAGATACTGCGCCTTTTTATTTTTTGCTTCTAAATCCGCATTTACCCTGCCTGATTGCAGAATTTCACCGGCTTTAGCTTGGGCGGCTTTCAAAATTTCACCGCGTTTTAAATTGGCATCGTCAAGGGCGGCTTGGGCTTTAGCGTTACCGTCGGATATTATTTTATTGATTAGGTTTTCGAGGCTTGACAAATTATCACATCCAATCTGGCAAAATCTTTATTACATTCTAGCAATGTTAGGGTAAGCTACTACGAGTAAAATTAATGAGCCTACCAAGCCTAATATCGCATATGTTTCAACGATAGCGGCCAAGATGATGCCTTTTGTATTTTCTTCTGGTTTTTTAGCTAAAATTTGTAAGCCTGCAGCAGCAACCTCGCCTTGGTATAATGCTGAACGGTAGCCGGCAAAAGCTACTGGCAATGCTGCAAACAGAAGGAAGAAACCTTGGGCTAAGTTTATAGTTGGTGTTAAATTATTAATAATAAGGAACGCGATCAAGAAACCATAGAGGCCTTGGGTACCTGGCAAAAGCTGCAGGATTAAGGCTTGGCCAAATTTTTCCGGCTCTTCTGTAAGTAGGCCAGTCGCTGTTTTACCAACAAGGCCGCAACCGCGTGATGAGCCTATACCTGGTAAAAATACTGACAACGCCGCACCAAAACCGCCAATAATGATACCGCCATATTGCATAAAAAAATCAACCATAGAAAAAAACACTCCTATTCTTTTAAGTTAATATATTTATTGTTAAAGCTGAATGGCCGAAAAGGCACACCGCCGCCTTCGTAAAATTTACCAAAAAACTCGACATATTGGAGCCTGCAGCTGTGGACATAAGCGCCTAAAACAGCCAGGCCTATATTTAATGTTTGGCTAAGCAGAAATATAACCGCGCCCAATATAATTTTTATTATGCCCGGTGGCAATAAGCCTATCATCTGGTTAAACGATATAGCCACATAAGCCCCGGATAATGAAAGTGCAACCAGCCGTGTGTAGGATACAAAGTCGCCCACATAAGAGGTTAAGCCATAAACTGAGTATGCGCCTTGGGCTATTTTGCCGACCATAGTAACGCAGTCCCGGCCTTGGGTAACTAATAAACCGATTAAGCTTGCAATAAGCACCCATTTTGAAGCTATGCCAACCCCGGCGGGTAAAACACCCATTGTACCTAATAATAAGCCGACGGCCGAAAATAATGTTGTAATAAAAAAACCCGAATCAAATATTGCCGATAAGATTTTTCCATCCCGTATATTCATATAGCCTTTAACCAATAGCCCAAATATTATATGGATGAACCCAATTGCAACAGATAAAACCATCATGGTGACGATATCCCAGTTGCTGTCTAGGATGGCTTTATAGCCTAATTCGTTTGTGGTAGGGTTAGTATATTGTATTGGCGCAAATACTGTAACGCCAAAAGCGCCACCGAATAAAATACCCGCAAAAATTGTGCCAAACCCGCAGTAGAGCAAAAAACGCATAAAGTTTTTTGTGCCTTCGTTTAGGGCGAGGAATTTAATTGCAAGGAAGGTTGCGATTACTAACACTAGGCCGTAACCTATATCGCCTACCATAACCCCGAAAAACAGAATATAGAATGGGGTAAGCAGCGGCGTTGGGTCTATCTCATTATATTTTGGCATATTAAACATGGCGGTAATGCTTTCAAACGCCTGCACCAATTTGTTATTTTTAAGCTTAATCGGCACTTCGGTTGACTCATATTCGACTTCCTCTAATTCGATAAAGTATTCGCCCCTGCATGCTTCATTTAGGATGCCTTCTAGGTTTTTAACCTCATCTTGCGGAAGCCAGCCTTCCAATATTAAAATTTCGTTAGTTTTTAAAAAGCGCCCGGATATTTTAACCCGTTCGAGCATAGATTCGTAATAATCCATTATAATAAGGGTATTATCCAGCTCGCTAACGAATTCTTTGTTCCCGGATTCCAGGGAAGCAACGTCATTTTTTAATTTAGCTATTTCGGAATTGTTACCCTTAACCAAGCTTTCCGGCAGGCCGGGAAATTCTATTGATGCCTTTGAAAAACCGTTATCGCGCAAGAAATTTGAAAATTCATCTGTTATGCCTTTTTCAAAAATAATAAGTACATGTGAGTCGTCCTTGCTATCACCAAGGTGCTCAAGGTAGAAATTTTGATAATTTTTTTCAAGGGCCTCTTTAAAGCTATTGAAATTAGCCTTATTCACATTCCCCAAGAGGTAAGAGGAATATTTCAAGCTTGAGAGCTGTTTTGTAGAAACATCTAAAGCGTGCCAGTTTTGGTAAGACACATTATCGGTTTCCAGCCGGCTGATTTTCTGCTTTAGCTCACGGATACCCTCATCCGTGCTTTTTAACTTTTCATATAAGCTTTGGTAATCATACGTTGTGGAGAATTTTTCGAATTCGTCATAAGAAAAAGAAGGCTTAGGTGTAGTTAATGCAGCAAAGCCTTTTTCTTTAGGTTTTAAGGGTTTTAGCTTTTGGATAATAAATGTTAGCTTAGCAATCCCTTCTGTGTAAAAATTAAACTGCTCATTTGAAAAATCTTTCTTTAAGTACTCTGGCATATCGGTAGTGGAAAGGTTTTTAAAATGGATATTTTGATAAATTTGGAGCTTTTTAAGCAACTCGCCTTTATTGGCTTGAAAGGTAAAGAGTGTGAATTTACTCATCTTAACTATTGCCATTAATATTCACAATCCTTTCTACAATCAAGTTTACTGCTGAGTAAAATTTTACTTGGCTCAAATTGCCGAGGGAAGCGATACTGCTTTCCCCTTTTAATAGGGTAGGTTCATAGCTTTCTTTGGCTGAAAGCAGGGCTTTGTTAACGAGCCCTTTTTTTAGGGAAAGGCTTTCGCTTTTAGCGCCTTCTATAATTTTGCCCGCCTCTTCTTTAGCGCCCTGCAAAATATCGTCAGCTTGTTTTTGTGCATTTGTTATAGTTGATAAAGATTGCCCTTCTGCCTCATTTATTTTTTCGAGAGCTTCTTTTGCCAAGATATCACCACCTTTTGTGTAATAATTAATCATAGGCATATTGCCAGGCGCCTAAATATCTGAATAAGCGGCAAGCTTAAAGATATCATTCTAACAAATTAATTCAATTTGATGTGGGGCCATTAATAACAATTGACGAAAATTTATCAATAACCTCCACATAGATATAATACAAAAAATAATCCCTTATGTCAAAAAATTATGTCAAAAACTTTTCGGTTATTAAAAAAATTAGAATAGGCTTTATTCAAAAATTTTTTGCAAGGGATTGATAATCAAGATTAAATTAATTAAAATAAAATATATGTTTTTTTGCTTTTGTTAAACATATTATTTGTACTTGGTTAACTTTTATTCCTTTAATTCTAAAAACCGTCAAAATTGCCCCTAAAGGGCATTATTATTTTGCTTGCCATTTTTTTATATCGTCTAAAAAAACGAAATATTTAGACAAAATACTGTAGAAAATTTAATGGATGGCTTTAAAAATTTTTTAGGAGGCTAACATGTTCGAAATTAAAAAAAGTACCAGTGTAGAGGGGGACTATGCTTTAATGGCCCAATCAGCAAAAAGCATTATTGATGGCGAAAAGGATGTAATTGCAAATTTGGCTAATATTTCAGCTGTAATTAATTCTTATATGGATAATATTATTTGGGTGGGCTTTTATATTTTTAAAAGTGGGGAACTGGTTTTGGGCCCGTTTCAAGGCCGGCCGGCATGTGTCCGGATAAAACCCGGAAAGGGCGTTTGCGGTACTGCGTTTATAGAAAAAGGGCCGGTTATAGTAGATGATGTTGAAAAATTCCCCGGGCATATAGCTTGCGATTCTAATTCCAGGTCAGAAATAGTACTGCCTATTTTAAAAGGCAATGAAGTTTTTGGGGTTTTGGATATAGACAGCG
>JAITVM010000071.1 GCA_031285815.1 Clostridiales bacterium
GCCAGAAATAAAAATGGGGCGGCCCCTATACCGCCCGGATATCAGAATATTTTACTACTTTACAGCCCCTCGCTTCAACTAGCCCTTTCGTTTTCTCTGCACTGCCCTTTGAGTTGCCGCTACCGGAAGTAAAAATCAATTCTACTTCCTTCCCGGCCGGCAGGGCATTAATTATATTGTTCATTGCCGGGGCGGGCCTCCCTGCCCATATAGGCACAAGCACGATAATTTTTCCATATTGCGAAAAATCACAATTTATAGGCATTATTTCGGCCTGTTTGCGCTGTACTGCCGCAATAGACCCAAAAACATATGCATTAAATTTTGAGCGTTTATTTTTTTCTTTTACCTCAATAATTTCAGCATTTTCTTTTTTTGCAAGTTCTTCAGCCAGTTTTCTTGTCTTGCCAGAATATGAATAGAACAACACTAGAGTTTTCATTAATATGGCCCCCTTAATATTATTTTTATAAAACTGATTATACCACTTTTTAGGTAGTTTATGGGGCAATTATATTTTTTATAACAAAAATCAGTCCATAAGAATAAAATATAAATTTATGAGGTGATATATGTACGCTTTATTGCTCGCTATTATATACCTGTCTTTTATCAGCTTAGGGCTGCCCGATTCACTTTTAGGTTCAGCATGGCCATCTATGCATGTTGAAATGGGTGTGCCGCTATCATATGCCGGCATAGTTTCAATGGCCATATCTGCCTGTACAATTATTTCCAGCTTAATGTCAGATATGCTTACAAGGAAATTTAAGACAGGCCTTGTTACTGCCGCAAGCGTCTTGATGACTGCCATAGCATTATTTGGTTTTTCAAAATCTTCATCATTTTGGCAGCTCTGCCTTTGGGCTATCCCATATGGCTTAGGCGCAGGCTCGGTAGACGCCGCTTTAAATAATTACGTAGCGCTGCACTATTCTTCAAGGCACATGAGCTGGCTCCATTGCTTTTGGGGTGTTGGGGCCTCAATCAGCCCATATATAATGGGCTTTTGTTTGACAGAAGGGCTGGGCTTTAGTACCGGGTATTTTTCTGTATCAATAATCCAAATTATACTTTGCGCTTTTTTATTCATCAGCCTCCCGTTATGGAAGCTGCACCAAAATAAAGACGATAGCCCGCCGGATACAAAAAAACCGTTAAAGCTTACCGATATATTAAAAATACGGGGCGTAAAGTATGTATTGGCAGCTTTTTTCGGATATTGCGCACTTGAAGCAACCGCCGGGTTATGGGCAAGCAGCTTTTTAGTTGCGCAAAAAAATGTTAATGCAGAATCAGCCGCTACATATGCGTCATTTTTTTACTTAGGGATTACCTTTGGCCGTTTTTTATGCGGCTTTGCCGCAAACAAAATCGGGGACAGGAATATGATACGGCTCGGTATTGCTTTAATGTTTGCCGGTGTATCGGCCATACTCATGCCGGTACAGTCTGAATTTATATGCTTAGCCGGTTTAATAATTGTTGGTTTAGGGTGTGCCCCTGTGTACCCTTCCATTATACATGCAACACCCAGCAATTTTGGGGCAGAAAACTCCCAAGCCATTATTGGGGTCCAAATGGCCAGCGCATATGTGGGTTCAACATTTATGCCCGCTTTATTCGGCTTTATTGCAAATTATATTGGCGTCTGGCTTTACCCTTCGTTCCTCCTTATTTTAATTGCATGGATGCTCTTTATGACAGAAAAATTAAATAAAGCTGTGCAATAATTATTTTTGCCAAAACCTTTTCTTGCCCAGTAAACTTTAAAAGCTGTACCGCGTATTTTATTATGTAAAAATTATTTTTTATAGTTGCACCGCATTAAAAAAAGCGTGGCCCCAAAGCCCGCCTTGTATAAACAAAAATAATATAAAACTAAAGGAGCGTATAATCATGATTATTACTACAACCCCAAATGTTGACGGGTTTACTGTTACGGAATACAAAGGTATTGTTTTTGGCGAAGTTGTATCGGGTGTTAATTTTATTAAAGACTTTGCCGCAGGGATAACTAATATATTTGGAGGCCGTTCTTCTTCATACGAAGGGGAGCTTGTTGAGGCAAGGGAAAACGCATTACGCGAACTGGAGCAAAGGGCGGCTTCAATGGGCGCTAACGCCGTTATCGGCGTAGATATCGATTATGAAGTATTAGGCACGGAAAACAATATGCTGATGGTTACCGCCTCCGGTACTGCGGTTGTAGTTAGATAATACGGTTTCACTTTTTTATAATTTAGCAAGGCGATGGCTGTATCAAAATGGTTAAAATGGACCGTGGCGGTACAGCCTTTTTTAAGCAAATGCACCAGCAAATTTCCAGTATAGCCATGGCACCTATCCCCAAGAGTTTCGCCCTAACAAAATATTGTTCAATATTTTTGTTATTTAAACACCTTTTATAAAGTATTTTGACTTTTTAGCAAAGATACCAATGAATATATTGGGCTAAAATTACAAAAACCCTTGTGATAATCAATAAAAAATGGTAAACTTTATTTACGCTTTATATGCACTTGATATGTTCGTCAAACAGGCTATATAAAAAACAATTGTTGGAGGTTTTCTATGATTGGAATGATCATCACAGGCCATGGCGAGTTTGCACCCGGCATTGCCCACGCGCTTGAAATGACTGCCGGCAAACAAGATTTTATGCTCGCTGTGCCTTTTATGGATGGCCAAGATTTATCCGAGTTTGAGCAAAGCTTGTTAGTTTCTGCATCAAAGCTTAAGGGATCTGTAGAAGGTGTCGTCTTTTTCACCGATATGCTCGGCGGTACACCGTTCCGCTCTTCCATGCTGGCATCAGCACAAACTGAAAATTCTGCAGTCGTCGTCGGTAGCAACTTACCAATGTTGATTGAAATGGCGCTGACCCGTGGCGGTTTTGACAACGCAAAAGAGCTTGCCGCCGCTGCAAAGCAGGCCGGGCTTTCTAGCATCGACGCGCCCGAATTGCCATCGGGCCATAAAGAAGAAACAGATGAGGGCGGAATATAATATGAATGGTATCTGGGACAATGTGTTTGCAAGCTCGATTGTAATGCTGGCAATGATACTCATCATGGCTGCAGTCCTCGCCGCCGTGAGTTTTAGGGGTACTGCAAAGCGCCGCAAGCATTTTGAGGATTTGCACAAACGGCTAAAAAGCGGCCAAAAAGTTATGACAAGCAGCGGCATTTATGGGACCATTAAAAAGGTTTCCGAAGATACTGTAGATATGGAAGTCAAATCCGGTGCCGTTATGACAGTTTCACGGTTTATGATTGCAGAGATTGTCTCCGAGTAAGCGCATACGGTTTGCCTTTACATATATTTTGAACTAATGTATAAAATAACTACTATGGTGTGCCCTAAATACCTATACTAAAAAAGGGCAAAATATCAATAAAGATAAAGGAGTTTAAATTATGCCAAACATTTTATTGACAAGAATTGATAACAGGTTAATCCACGGGCAAGTCGCGACGATGTGGACATCGCATGTAGGGGCAAATCTGATCCTTGTTGCAAATGACAACGTCGCAGGCGATAAAATGCGCCAGAGCCTCATGGATATGGCTGCGCCTAACGGCGTTCAAACCCGCTATTTCACGTTGCAAAAAACCATAGATGTCATCCACAAAGCCAGTGAAAAGCAAAAGATTTTTATCGTTTGCGAATCACCTCAGGATGTCTTAACATTGGTTGAAGGCGGCGTCCCCATAAAGGAAGTTAACATTGGCAACATGCACATGGCCGATGGGAAGCGCCAAGTTGCAACCACGGTTGCTGTTGATGACGCTGATGTGGCGGCCTTTAAAAAAATGGAGGAGAAAGGGGTGAAACTGGTAATTCGCCGTGTCCCTCAAGAAGCGGTGGAAAATAAAGAAAAACTGTATTCATAATCTAATTAACCGTTTTACTCCGGAATGTTTATGGGCACGCGGACCTTTTTTACTGATGAATTTTAATAAATTACCGGCATAATATTTTTTCGCGCTACATAAACCCCCGGAAAAAAATTATCGAAATTATTGATTGGAGGAAAATATGGACTATAATATTTTTCAAGTACTCCTTGTATTCTTAGTGACATTTGTCATCGCAATTGACCAATTTGACTTTTTAGAATCGCTCTATCAACCTATTGTAACCGGGCCAATTATCGGGCTTATTCTTGGCGATTTAAACACCGGCTTGGTTGTCGGCGGTATGTATCAGCTTATGACAATCGGCAACATGCCTGTTGGTGGCGCACAGCCCCCTAACGCAGTTATCGGCGGTATCATGGCAACAGTGCTTGCAATCTCTGTTAAAATGGATGCGACTTTGGCGATTGCGGCGGCAATCCCGTTTGCTATGTTGGGGCAATACGGCATTACCCTTCTCTTCACCCTTCGTTCACCAATAAACGCTTTGGCTGACAAGGCTGCTGAAAATGCTGACCCTAAAACTATTGAAAAAATTACTTTCCTCAATATGTTATTAATCGGCGTTGTATTCGGTTTAATCGTTACATTATTCTTTATCGGCGGCGCAACATTCGGCCAAGATATCGTTAACGCTATCCCTAAATGGATCACAGCAGGTTTATCTGCAGCCGGCGGTATGATGCGTTATGTTGGTTTCGCAGTGCTTTTGAAAGTTATGATGTCCAAAGACATGTGGGGCTTCTATTTCCTTGGTTTTGCACTTGCTTGTATCCTTACTGGTATCCCAGCGCTTGCAGGCCCTGCACTCCTGTTGTTAGCATTCATTGGTTTCGGTTTCGCTTACTGGGATTACCAAAACCGTATCCATATGAAAGAATTAGCTGGCACAGCCGGTGCGAACTACAATGGAGGTGACGAAGATGGCATATAATATTCCTGATAATTATAAAGACCAAACTATAGCGCCTAACCTTGACCAAAAAACTTTAACACAAATGGTCTGGCGTTCATGTTTCCTACAAAGCTCGTTTAACTATGAGCGTATGCAAGCGGTCGGCTGGTTATTTGCTATCCTGCCTGGTTTAACAAAATTCCATACAAACAAAGATGACTTGGCAGCATCTATGTCTCATAACTTAGAGTTCTTTAATACCCACCCGTTCCTTGTAAACTTTGTTATGGGCCTTGTCCTTTCACTTGAGCAACATAAAAAGAACGTGCCTATGATCCGTGCGGTCCGTGTTTCTGCTATGGGGCCTTTGGGCGGCATCGGCGACGCTTTATTCTGGTTTACACTCGTACCAATAACTGCGGGTATTACATCTAACATGGCAAGGGAAGGCAATTTAGCGGCGCCATTTATTTTCTTATTGGTGTTTAACGTAGTCCAATTTGCAGTACGTTTCTGGCTGATGAATATGTCCTATAAGAGCGGTGTAGCGGCTATCGATATGTTAACCGCGAACGCAAAAGAATTTACTAGGGCTGCCAGCATGCTTGGCGTATTTATCGTTGGCGCTTTAACTTGTGCTTATGGGGCGACTTCTTTAAAAGTTGAGATACCAAATGGTACAACCCAAACCCCTGTTGAACATACAATCCAATTGGCTGAAGGTGAATTTGCATCTTTTGAAGCCGATGTAATGTCAGCAGGCCCTAACACCGTTA
>JAITVM010000253.1 GCA_031285815.1 Clostridiales bacterium
AATATGCCTTTCTTAGACATAGCGCCTATGCCTGCAAAATAACTTAATGGTACCGATAATACAAGCGCGCATGGGCAAGATATAACTAAAAATACAAGCGCCCTGGAAACCCATAAGGAAAATGGCTCTGATAATATAAAAGGTACAATAAATGCAATTATAGCCGCAAGCGAAACTACAACAGGTGTATATATTTTAGCGAAGCCAGTAATAAAATTCTCAGTAGCTGATTTTTTAGAACTTGCATTCTCTACTAGCCCTAAAATTTTAGAAACTGTTGATTCGCCAAAACCTTTCGCCACTTCGGCAACCAGCACACCATTAATATTTATGCCGCCTGATAAAATACTATCACCAATACCAACATTTAGCGGTATACTTTCACCCGTAAGCGCTTTTGTGTCAATAGAAGAGCTGCCTTTAACGATAATTGAGTCAAGTGGTATTTTTTCGCCAGGCTTAATTAAAATCAGGTCCCCTATTTTTACGTTTTCAGGCTTTTCCTTTTTTGATTCATCTGACCCGCTAATAATTATATTAGCATAATCAGGCCTTATATCCATCAATTCTTTAATTGAGTTGCGCGACCTATCAACAGCCATATCCTGAAAAGCTTCCCCTATTTGGTAGAAAATCATAACGGCTACGCCCTCAGAATATTCGCCAATCAAAAAAGCACCGACAGTTGCTAAACACATTAAAAAGTTTTCATCCATAAACTGCCCGCTAAAAATATTTTTGATAGCCCGCCATAATACCTCATAACCTATAATAAAGTACGAGGTTAAAAACATAATTAACGAAACAGCCGGCCCCGGTTTAAATAAAATAGCTAATATAAAAATTGCTATGCCTAAAATAACCCTTATGATTTTAAATTTATTAAACCCTTCAAGGGCTAGCGCCTTATCCTCCAGGACTTTTACATCAGGCTCTAGGTTATTGACTATTGCTTTTATTTCATCCAGCACTTGGCTGGAATTTTTATCATCAAGTAAATTAAAACTTAATGTCTTTTGGATAAAATTAAGCGAAACACTATTTATATACGATATAGATTTAACACGTGTTTCGATTTTATTTGCGCAGTTCGCGCAATCAAGCCCCTCTAAATAATATTTCTTTTCCATAGCTTCCCCCTCATAAAGTTGACCAGTTGTTCAATCGTTCATTTATTATTATATTACTTTTTATTTTAGAAATCAATAATTTTTTTGTTTTTTTAATTATAAATATTTGGCAGCAAGGGCCATTGCATTACTAAAGCAATTTATTGCCTAAATAAAAAAAACCATTATTGAAACCGCATATAAAAATACGGAACCAATAATGGCTGGTTAAAATAATATAAATAATTTTAAGCCTACAAAAGCCCTTCAATATCCGCCTCAAGCGCTTCCGGCTTATATGCCGGCGAGTAGCGGCTACTAACATCCCCTTCTTTATTTATTAAAAATTTTTCAAAATTCCACTTTATATCCTCTTTCTTATTTACAAGTGTAAACATCTTCACCTTTTTTTCAAAAGATTTTTCTTCTTCGCCGCCCCGCCCTTCTGGCGCTTGGCTTTTAAGCCATACATATAGCGGGTCAGCGTTTTTCCCGTTCACGTCTATCTTCAAAAACCGTGGAAAAGTTGTGCCATGGTTCAGTGTACAAAATTGCTCTATTTCTTCATCTGACCCAGGGGCCTGGTTCAAAAACTGGTTGCAAGGGAAATCAAGGATCTCAAAACCCCTATCCTTATACTTTTTATACAAGGCTTCTAACGCATCATATTGCGGGGTCAAACCACATTTTGTCGCTGTGTTGACAATAAGAAGGGTTTTCCCTTTGTAACTGGACAGTGGTACATCTTCGCCTTTATTGTTCTTCACTATAAAATCATAAATTGCCATTCCGTATCCTCCTAAAACGCTCTAAAAGCGTTTATTTTTAATTACTAAATTAATAATACCCATACTATTTTTAAAAAACAACATATAATTAGTACAGCTTTACTTTTTACAATTGTACCTAAGAGCCTATAACCAATTTGTTAATCTGGGAGCCTATTGACTCAAGCTTTTCTTTTTCGGCCCCTTTCAATCTAATTAGTTTGCCCATAACAGCTTCAACGTCATGTAGGGTTTTTTTAAAGCCCTCCTGGGTTTCATTAATTTTGCCCTGCATATACCAGTCGGCAATAAGGCCATCAAAAAAGAAATCCGCAAATTTAGCAAAACTGTTGATATCCATTTTAACTTCTTCAGAAATCTGGATATCAGCCAATTCTGCCCGGAAACCCATTAACAGGGATTGTACACGCTCAGCGGCTTTACCCGCATCATCTATGTGCGAATGTTTCATAACATCTGATATAAACCCTCCGCCAAGCATATCCCAAATGCCCCAGCCCTCTGCATCATCAAGGCTTTTTATAGCGCCTGTTAGTGTGGTTTTAACTTCACCCCCTACATTTATTGCCTCTTCTATTTCGCGCAAATTATTTTTGCTTTGCTCTAGCTGTGAATTAAGTGCCATAATTTCTTTGGCAGCATTATGCCTATCCCCCAATAAAAGCTGAAGCTTCTCATTATACAATCTATCATATACAGATTGTGAATTCATATACCTTAGTTTTTCAGCCTCAAGCCCGGATATCTTATTTTTTACATCCTCCAGCCCCTTAACCACCTGGTTATATTTAAGCTCCGCCCTGAGTGCTTCTTGGCGCCCTTTTTCTGCCCTTTCTTCCAGCCTGCCGATTACTGATAAAAATATTGACGAGATACTTCTATTAGTTATTTTTTCATATCCCTTATTTTCTTTTTCAAGGCTGGCTTTAGCCAATTCAAATTTATCTAAAAGCCCACGCCGCTCTTCTTCAAGCGAACCTAACATAGCCTCTATTTTCCTTAACCGCAGCACATCCTGCTGGTTTTGGGCAAGCTGTTTATTTATTTGTTCATACACAGTACAACCCCCTTTTAAAACTGGTCAATCAAAACTTTTTTAAATACATTATATTTATTCTGCTGGCCACTAGCACCTATTTGGCAAATAGCTTTATATTCACAATAATCGCAGCCAGTCTTGTCACCTTTTTTATATGGCCATACATCTATATTGCCCTTAAAAATTTCTTCTGCAAGCATTTCTATGCGTTCATTTATATGTGCCATTATATTTTCGAATTCGCTTAGTGTCGCAACCGAAGAAGACGCAGTAAAATCCAAGCCCTTTTTTAACCCAACCGGTATTATTGGGCTGTCGCCATCAATTTCATTATCCATCGCCGAAACAACATGCATGTCTTTTAAAACAAGGCCATCTAAACGGTACTCTTTTAATTTTAAGGCCTCTAACGTTTCATAGACAACATCATTATAATCTAAAATTGGGTCATTGATGCTAAAATAAAAAACCCCGCCAGGCAATATTTTTAGGTTCCGGTTATTAAAAGCCTGTGGTGCATTTTTAATAAATGCATCAAGGTATAATAAAATCTGAAACTGCATGCCATAATAAATATCAGTCAAATCAAATTCTGTACCGCCTGACTTATAATCAATAACTTTTATATAACGGGCACCGTCGTAGTCGTAAAAATCAACCCTGTCTATCCTCCCTGTTATATATATCCGATTCCCGCCTTTTAATTCGATCACAATACCCGTCATCGGCGTATTAAATGAAAACTCCAGCTCATCTGCCAGCGGCTCAAAGCTACCCTTTTTAATATGTTCCGAAAGGGCCCAAACAGATTCTTTCGAAATCCGTTTTATCCTTTTAAGTGCATATTTTAATTTTGCCGTGCTCGAAAATATTTCAGGTTTATCTTCCATAATTAATTCATCAACACAGCCCTCAACTATTTCGCTTATCTGCCTTTTGTTTACTTCCCTATAATTTAAGCCCGATTGAACCAATGTTTTTGAAAAGCGCTCAATTACATTATGGAAAAGGCTGCCTAGGTCCATTTGGTTAATTTCAAACTGCTTCCGGTTTTTTGCCGTTAAGCTATATTTTACAAAATAGGAAAATGGGCATTTAACAAAATGCTCCAGCCTGGTTACCGATGTAACAAGTTCTTTCCCATGCAATTTATAAGCAGGCCCTTCTTTTAAATATTTTGGGTTTTGTTCAAAAAACAATAATTTTTCAATAAGTGAAAGCTTATCTTTATACAAAATATCTTTTTTGAAATAAGAATATACCTCTATATCCACAGGGTTTAACCCACCACCAGCAGAATATTTTTTTAAAGCCTTGCCCAAATACTCAAAAGCCGGTTTAGGCATATCCATATAGCCCCCTGCGCTGGATATAGACTCTGGTAGGCCAGGGAACAATTTTTTTACCCTGCGTATTACATTCGAAGGCTGTAGCGGTTTCCCTAACAAGGTCCCTATACTATAAGAAAACCACAAAAATCCGCTTGCCTTTGTAAAAGATTCGTATATCAAAAAATTTTCTTGCATAGTTTTATGTTTTGAATCTGGCTCAAGCTCAATACCCCTGTCTTTTAAAAGCTGCCTCTCATCATCTGTAATTAGCCCCTTTTCTTTTATAACAATCGGTATTTTGCCCTCATTAACCCCAATAAAAAACAGGGCCCTGACCTCCGGCAATTTAGTCCTTTTATAATCGCCAATAATTACGCAATCTATAGACGGCGGTATGATGCTCATTTCAATTTCTTCTAAGCCAGCATCCAGAATTTTCCCAAACTCTTTTAAAGTTGTTTTCTCATCGCCTAATATTTCAACCATTTTATCAAGCATGCCGGTAACCTTTGGCCAAATCTGCTTATGCTGCCTCAAAATCACACTATTTTTGTCATCTATCGCAAGTATCCAATTTTCAAGGGTCTTCGTAACTTGCAAGGCTTCCAGGGCTTCATATATTTTTAAACAAAAATCTTTTATACTGAGCACAGTATTATATTTAAGCCCATTTGTAAATTTGCCAACAGCATTTAAAAAGGCATCCCGGGTTTCATGTATAGCCACTTCGTCATATAACCCATCATTAAACCCATACTTCCACCTTTTTAATTGCCATTTGTAGCCCCTTACCCCATTAGCCAGCACATAATTTTCTAACATATCTATATCATCCATAGCTATCGGGGCCATATTTGTTTTTAAAAACCTGAATACGCCTTCATAAGAAAAATTACTGACAACAACCTCAACCAGCGAGCGGATAAGCTCAGTAAGTGGGTGTGATAAAATATCCGAGCTTGCGTCAAAAAAGCAAGGGATGTCATATGAAAAAAAAGTGTTCCGTATTATACGTTCGTTTTCCTCTACAGAAGCAGTAACAACTGCTACCTCACGGTAACGGTAACCGCCATGCTTAACTAATTCATGGATTCTTTTTGCGGTTTCAGAAATTTCAGAATATATATTTTGGGCTTTAAAAATTTCTATATCCGGGCAGGCCCCTTCAAATGGTTCACTATCAAATTTGAAATAATTACTGGACAAAAAATCCAGCCCGATATTATTTTTATGGCGCCAATTATCTTTTAAAAATATTGGGTTTTCAATTTTAATATTATTTTCTTTAGCCAGCTTTGTTATTTTGCTAATTGTCAGCTTCGTTTCATAATATGGGTCATAGGCTTTTATAAAATCAAATGTATACCTGCCAGAATTTGTGTTCATGCAGACGTTTACATCTATACAATGTTTGATTAGTTTTTCTATTACTTTATATTCTTGGGGGTTGAAATTGTTAAAGTTATCTATCCATATAATAGCCCCCTTCAAATATTCGGAATGCTCAATCAAGCCACTTAGTATATCTAAGGTTTCATCTGCCGATATATATTTTTCATGTATATAATCAGTAAACCCTTTGTATATTTTATATATGTCGTTCAATTTTAAAAAAAGGTTTTCTCTGTCTTTTACGGAATCTAAATACCCAAGCAGCTTGTCCGCACCAATATTGAAGCGATAAAATTCTGATACCATATCACTTAAATTTTCCATAAACCCTTGTTTATTAGAGGAGCCGGCAAAATACCTAAGCCCATCTTTAATGGTTAACACAATTTTTCTAAGCAGCATTATTTTTCCATCCTGCTCTAATATTTTAACCCCGGATTTACCCAGCTCCTTAAATAAATGAAATGCCAAACGGTTAAAACTGAGGACCTGGCATTTAATTATAGCGCCGGTTGAAAGCCTGACCAGCTTATTTTCAGATTCTAATGTGAACTGTTCGGGGACAATCAAAACCAAGTTTTTGCCACCGAAATTACTTTTCATAATTTCTTCTAAACACAAGCTTGTTTTGCCGGTGCCCGTACTCCCTAAAATATATCTCAAGCCCAATTTGACCAACCTTTTAGCTTTTATTCTAAGTATATAATACTTAACCCAAAATTTAAACGAATATTTTATACAAGATATTAATAAGATATAACAACACAAAAAATATTAAGGAGGGCGGATTTAAATATGGGCGGGACAAAAATATTTGTACTTCAGATGAAAGAAATAATTAGGACCGTAATTTTTACATTAATAGGGTTAGTTCTAATAATAGCTATAGTATATTTTTTACTTCCTAAAGGGGTAGGCAATAGCAACGAAAGCACCCTTTACACACCCGGTACATATACTTCCCAAATAGTCTTGCAAGACAATACCCCTATCGACGTTAGGGTAACAGTATCTGGCGACGAAATTTTAGAACTTAATATAGCGGAATTAAGCGATGAGCAGACATTGCTATACCCGCTTCTTAAACCGACTTTCGAGGAGCTGTCACAAGAAATTGTTGGAAGCCAAACTTTAAATGTCAGTGTCGGGAATGATGATTCTATTACAAAACAAGTCCTACTACAGGCAATTAAAACTGCAGTAAATAAAGCTATTGAAACTGGGACTTTATAGGTTTATTATTAATCCGGTGGGCAAAAACCCATCGGGCTTTTTATTGCCCCAAAATAAAAATAATTATAGTATAGGCGGGCTTTTATGGATAACAAGCTTTTTTTAATTATATATAGGTTTGGGCAAAAAAATAAAAGCATGTATAACTTATTATTCAAAGTTACCCATGCTTCGGTTTTATTTTTTCAAATAATGTATGCAATTTTATTGCTATATGCCTTTATTTATGTAAATAGCCATTTTTATAAAATAGTATTAGCGCCGCTTGCAAGCCTGGCTTTAAATTATATTTTGCGGTATTATATTAAAAGGCCAAGGCCATATATACAAAATACTATCCCTTTGCCTTTTAACCATAAAGGCGGGTATTCGTTCCCTAGCAACCATGCATGCTCCTCTATGGCGATCGCAATATCATATTTATATATTATAAAGCCGCTTGGGTTTTTGTTAATCTTATGTGCGCTTATAACGGGGTTTTCCCGGGTTACTTCGGGGCTGCATTACCCTTTTGATATATTGTCCGGTTTTTTAATAGCTGCAATATGTAGTTTATTTTATGTTATAATCATCTGAAAGCTCTATCTCGAAAATATTGTATGAATAAAAATCATCTAAAAAATTATTTTTTAAGGGCCCTTCTTTAACTTTAAAACAAGGGAGCTTAATAATGACCTCGGTACCTGTACTTCCAGTATTAAGTGTAACCTCGCCATTTAAAAGGCCGGTAAATTCTTTTACAATGTTAAGGCCTATGCCCGAGCCTGTTGGGATATTATCCTTGCTGTAAGACGCCACGCGCCGTTTAAAAATAGAATCCAGTTTTGATTTTTCTATCCCATTGCCATTGTCTTTGACCGAGATATACATAAACTCAAATTCCTGCCAAGCACTAATCAAAACATGGCTACCCTTATCACAATATTTTATTGAGTTAGATGCCAGGTTTAATATTATACGTTCTAAAATTTCTTTGTCGGCAGCCATAATTTTAGATTCTTCTGGTGAGCTAAACTCGAGCTTAATCTGTTTTTTGTATGCCAAAGAAGAAGCTGCCTCCGTTATAACCGAAAG
>JAITVM010000195.1 GCA_031285815.1 Clostridiales bacterium
TAAAATCGAATAAATCGTAATTGTAAATAAAGAGTCCATTCTTTTTTCACCTCAATAATATGTTCTCTACAATTTCTTCAAAATGCATTCCACGGGATGCTTTTACCAGAATTGTATCATCTTTTTGCAATATCTTATTCAAGTTTTCAAATAAGGCCCCAGCGCCTTCAAAATAAATTGCCCGTTGATTCTCGGTATCGCTAACTACTATAAGCTTTGCCGCACCCTCATAAATATTATAGGCCTTATCCCCAACAGATATAATTATATCAATGCCAGAATTATAGGCGTACTCACCAACCTCATTATGCAAGGGCGGCGACTGGCTGCCTAATTCAAGCATGTCGCCTAAAATACAAATTTTCCGCCCTGGTGCATGTGATAAAACATCCAAGGCCGCTTTCATCGAATCCGGGTTAGCATTATAAACATCATTTAAAATTGTATAGCCCGCCGACTTAATTACTTCCATCCTCATATCGGAAGCTTCAAAGCTTTCCAGACCATTTTTAATTTGTTCATTGCTAAGGCCTAAGGCCGCCCCAACCGCCGACGCCGCTAGTGCGTTTAAAACCATATGCTTGCCCGGCTTTTTTAAACATACATTAAACGAATTGCTACCAGAATTTATATCAAAGGTTACCCCGTCAAGCCCATTATATATTATATTAGCAGCATAAAAATTATTGTCAGAATTTGAGCCGTAAAAAATAATATTTTGGCCAGGCAGTGTTTTAAGCATGTCATCATCGCCACATAAAATTTTTTCGCCACTACTGCCCATATAATCAAAAATTTCGGTTTTAGCTTTCAAAATACCTTTTCTAGAGCCCAGATTTTCTATATGTGAAACCCCTATATTAGTTATTAATGCAATATCAGGCGCTGCCACCTTGCTCAAATTATGGATCTCGCCAAAATGGTTCATGCCCATTTCTAAGACACATACTTCTGTATCTGGGTTTATTTTAAATATTGTTAAAGGGAGCCCAATTTCATTATTAAAATTCCCAGATGTTTTAAGTGTATTATATTTTTGCGACAAAACGGCCGCAACCATGTCCTTAGTTGTAGTCTTACCCGAGCTGCCTGTAATAGCCACAACCTTTATGCCAAACAGGCGCCGGTAGTACCCGGCCAGCAGCAGCAATGCTTCTTTCGTATCTGCTACTTTAATATATGGGCGGCTTATATTAATATATTTTTCTGATATACAGCAAACTGCACCTTTATCGAATGCCCCTTCTATAAAACTATGCCCATCAAAATTTTCACCGCGTATAGCAATAAATAATTTCCCCTGAAGGCATTTCCTTGAATCAATTTCTACGCCAGAAACTTTTATATCAAGAAAACTGTTTTTTGTCGAGGGGTTGAAAATAAGCTCGCCTGAAACAGCATCAATTATCTCTTGTATACTTAACCCAACCATAAAAAACCTCCGCAAAATATATGCACATCATATATATCTAAGTTATATCTACTTTAAAAAGTGCCGCAGTTAGTGGGGCACGGCCTACAGCCAACGCACTGCTGTTTTGAAATATGTTGGCTGTACATACTAATATACTACAAATTTCTGGGCTCTGCCATATATATTTGAAAAATTATCGAATTTTTAGCCGTATTTATTTTTAGTTATAGGCTCCATCAACCATTATATTTAAAGCCCATCCTGCGTTTTATCACCAGTATAAACCGTTACCCTTGAGCCTAGGTTTACTATTTCATTTTCCAGCGGGAACTGCTTAATAATAATATCCCCTTCGCCTTGTACCTCTATTTCTAATTTCAGCCCCTTTAATACCTCTTTCGCTTCGCTAACATTTAATTTTACCAAGCCCGGTATTTTTACTTCAATTGCCTCCGGCAGTTTAAGCTCTTCTTCTGTAAACCTTGGGCTTATATTTAAATATGGCAGTGCGTTCTCTAATAAGCTTTTCATAACCGGCCCAGCTACTTGCCCGCCATAATAAATACCTTGCGGCTCGTCGATTAACACTAAAGAAATTACTTTTGGGTCATCTACCGGGGCTATTGTCAAAATAGAGGAAATATATTTGCCTGTACGCCGCGGTAATTTTTCTGATGTTGCCGTTTTGCCGCCTATCCTATAGCCAGGCACATAAGTCTTATTTCCTGAGCCAGCTGAAACAACTGCTTCCAATGCGGTTTTCATAGTTTCGCTAACATTATCCGAGAGCATTTTATCTGATATGGGGTACTCTAAATTCCCTGTAATTTCACCATCGGCACTTAATATTTGCTTGCCGAAATGCGGCGTTACCAAATAACCGCCGTTTACGGCCGCAGATGCCGCACGCAAAAGCTGTAGCGGGGTTATTTGAAAGCTTTGCCCAAAACTCATAGTAGCAAGCTCAACCGACCCTATATTTTCAAGCTTATGCATAATCCCCACTGCTTCACCAGGCAAATCAATACCTGTTTTATCTTTAAAGCCAAATTTCATCATATACTCATAAAACACTTCCGCACCCAGCTCTTCCCCTATTTTCATAAAAACAGGGTTGCAGGAGTTTTGTACCCCCTCAATAAAATTTTGCTGGCCATGCGAACGCGGGTGGCGCCAACATTTAATCTGGCGCCCGCCAACTGTAACCGAACCGCTGCAATTATATGTAGATTCGCCGGTAACCTTACCTTCTTGAAGGCCTGCGGCCGATGTTATTATTTTGAAAGTCGAGCCCGGTTCATATGTATCATTTATACTAAAATTACGCCACATTTGGTTCAAATAATTATTCTTGTCTTTATCCGGCAACGAATCCCAAATTGCGGCTAAGCTTTCATTATTTATAGTAAATGGGTCATTTAAATCAAAGTCCGGCTTATTAGCCATAGCCAATATTTCACCATTTTGGATGTCCATCATTATAATAGCGCCCCTTTTGGCACTCTTAGCCTCTAATGTGGCAGCCAATATTTGTTCCGCATATTGTTGGATTACAACATCTATAGTTGTAACAAGGTTATTGCCATCTTCCGGCGCTATACGCTCCTCAATGCCATTTTTTAATTCTATCCCCCCGGCATCAGCCTCGGTTAATATTTTTCCGCTTTTACCCATTAAGTAATCATTATATTTTGCCTCTAGCCCTATTATGCCTTGGTTGTCTTTCCCAACGAAGCCCAAAACCTGGCTGCCCATAGAAGAAAACGGGTACACCCTTTTTATATCTTCATCCACAATTATGCCCGGTATTTCCAGTTTCCTTATTTCGTCAGCCAATTCTTTAGGCACCTTAGTTTTAATACGTTCAAGCGCAACACGTTTATTCACTTTTGTCATAACAGCGTTATAATCTAAATCCAACATTTCTGATAGCACACTAGCCACCTTTTGCTTATCCTTAATTTGTGAATTTATAACAGAAACAGAAGCCACCGTCTCATTAATAGCTATCGGCTCCATATTCCTATCATAAATTATCCCGCGTTTCGGTTTGATAAGCCTGTCACGGGTTTGCTGCTCATATGCAAGCGCCTGCCATTTATCTGCTTCAAATGCCTGTATAAAAAAAATCCGCACACATAGCAGTAATATTACCGATACAAAACAAACCATAACAAAAATTAATTTCCGTTTTATTAATAAAGTAGGTGTGTTCATAAAATGCCCCCATAAATAAAAATATAGCAATATACCGTTTAATAATTTTATGGCTATGGGGGCCCAGTTATTCCCTAAACAAAAAAACTCCCTAAAACAAAAAACCTTAACTGCATCCAGTTAAGGCTCTTCTGATTTTATAGTCATGCCACTTCTACTTCATATTTTTTTAAGATCTCCTTACCTTTTTCGTAAGAAGAAAATTCTACGATGTCAGTAATATCAAAAATTATATCCAAGCACCTTTCAATTTTTGTTATTAAAGACATATGTGCAGTTGTGTCCCAATTCGGGGATTTGAATACTAACTTATCCCCCAATTCATCCTCAGTAATGTTAAGCGTTTCTATAAAGCATTTATCATATTTAGTCAAAAACTTCATAAAAAACCCCTCCTCAAATTTTATCTTTAGCAATGTATAGTACTTCCACAATTACGCGGAAGCATAGTATAAATTATTATCGCCATATAGGCCAAGATACTTAATAGTATTTTGGCAAAAAAACTGCGGTTAATTTTACCTAGTTTTTAATTTTATAATTGTACCTTTTGGTACCAGCGTTTCCGGGTTAGGCATTTGAGAAATAATATTTTTTTCCGCAACCGGCTCTTGGCCTGTTTGCCCCGCCCCTTCTTCCATATCATAAAATGTCGTTGGCGAATCGGAAATATTTTCTACCGCCTCCCCATAAGAGCTTTGGGCTATTAAAGGCTCCAGCCCTTCACCCCGTAGTATTTCAGCGGCATACGATTCATTGGCGCCTATTACGTCCGGGACCGGGACCAATTCATCCCCTTCAGATGCTTTTTTAATATATACAGTAATTTTTGTATTATTAGGCTGTACCCTAACCCCAGGCAATGGGATTGTTGATTCCACAACCGAGCCCTCTGAGCCCGCAAATTCATAATCTATGCCTAAGTTGTTTAGTATATTTATTGCCCCTGTCAAAGTTTCGCCTTTTAAATCCGGCAACTCTACAGAACTATTCCCAAGGCCTATTTCATCACTGGATCCTGATTCAGTTGTTGGCTTTATGCCTTTATACTTAATAAGGCTTAACATAAACTCTTTAAAATAAGGTACTGCTGAAGGGTTCGCAATTTCTTTGCCTTGAGGCTGGTTTATTGATATCAATACAGCAACCTGTGGGTCCTCTTCAGTTAGGTACCCAATAAAAGAATATGCGTATTTCTCATCTTCACGGACCCCTTGCTGTGCCGTACCGGTTTTGCCGCCAATCTTATACCCTTCTATTTTAGCAAGGCGGCCTGTGCCATACGGCCAATCTATAACATAAGTTAACATGCCGCGCATTCTATCTGAAACATCTTGGGATATAACTTTCCTCAATAATTCAGGCGAATTGCTTAACGTAACTTTATTATCCTTATCAGTTATTTTTGAGACAACATATGGCTTCATTAAACTGCCGCCGTTTACTGTGGCAGAAAAAGCAGCCAACATTTGTATTGGGGTAACATTAAACCCCTGCCCCATTGAATTAGTCGCCAAATAAACGGAATGCTTTAGCTGGTCAAGTGTATTTACTAAATTAGCAGACGATTCTTCACTAGGCAAATCAATACCTGTTTTTTCGCCAAAACCAAATTCGCGTTGATATTTATAATATTTTTCTGCCCCTAAGTCATGAATTATTTCCATCATTGCCACATTGCAAGAATTAGCCAATGCCTGGTCTAAGTTTTGTGAGCCATGGCCGGATTCTAAGTGGCAAGGTATCCTTTGGCTCCCAAACCATTTTTCGCCACTGCAATAGAAAACCCTTCCTTCTTCTATAACACCTTCTTCTAACGCAGCCGAAACAACGATTGGTTTATATATTGAGCCCGGCTCAAAAGTATCTGATAAATTAACATCGCGCCATAATTTTAAAATACCTTGGGTCTTTTGGGCATCATCCAGGCTATCCCACTGTGCTTCCAAAATTGCGTCGTTGATGCCAGAAATATTAGAAGGGTCATTCAGATCAAAATTGGGGTACTGGCCCCAAGACAAAACCTCGCCTGAATTAACGTCCATGCTAATCACAGATGCACTAAGTGGTGCTAAATCCGACCCAATTTTATTTGCAACCTCTTCAGATATCTCCTGAATAGACTTATCCAAAGTTAAAGTAATTTTGTCGCCATGCTCCGGCGGCGTAACGCGGATGTCTGACTCATATAAATCTGTATAGAGCCTTAATGAGCGCCCTTCTTTCCCAGACAAATATTCATCATAATATTTTTCTACGCCCCATTTCTCACCATTGGTCCTAATGAACCCAATTAAATGTGATGCAAAATTATTATTCATGTATGTCCGGAAAGAATCCTCTTCCAAAAACACGCCAGTCAAATCTTTATCCCTTATTTTGTCGGCCGTCTCTTTGCTTATGCCATAGGCGGCTTTGAAATAATGTGACTTCAACAGCTCATTGGATGGGTCGTCCCTAACGTATCCATGCAGCTCATCCATAGGTATATTTAAAATTTCATTTAATGCAATGAGGGAACCTTCACGGTCCTCTTCATCAATGTTGTCGCCCGTAATAAGCTTAACATCCAAAATCACATCGTACACTGTTGTACTTGTGGCCAGGCTATGCCCAAACCTGTCTAAAATACTGCCACGGTTTGGCTTTATTACCCTATCATAAGATTCGCTGGAAACAAGCTGGTTTATCGCCAGCTGTTCAAATTCTTCACCTTTTATTATCTTTAAATATAAAACTACGCTTATTAAAAACATAATTGCAAACATAAAGCCT
>JAITVM010000257.1 GCA_031285815.1 Clostridiales bacterium
AGTAATTGAAAGCCTAAAAACCGCATTAAACAGCCATAAAATTAATAACGCTATTTTTCATACGGCCAGGGGGTCGCAGTATACCAGTGATGAATTTCGCAATTATCTTTCTAATAAGCCTATCTCCCAAAGCATGAATTCATCGGCTGGCCGCTGCCATGATAACGCCAAGTATGTGGGCTAGATTAAAAAAAGAAGCTATTTATGGCAGCTTAAATACTAAACTATTAAGCATGGATTGTGTTAAATCTATTGTTTTCAGATATTTTATGGGCTACTGGAACAACCACCATATTTGTCATTCTATCGGGGGCTTCCCACCTTTTGTCAAACGCAAACTATTTTTTGAGTCGTTGGCTAACGCCGCATGATTTTTTCGGGCCTCGTGCCAGCCATTATTGACAGATAATGATAATGCATAACGAGCTTTATAATATTTTATGAAAATAAAATTTAAAATTTTGTGTAATTTGAATAAAAATGTTGTATATATTTATATACAGTATTCATACTAAATCCATTTGATAGGGGTGAGTAAAATATTCGAGTATGAACAGAAAGAAGAAATACTAAAATTTGAGCATATGAAAAAAGATGACAATGAATTGCTCAATTATTTAATAAACACATACTCTTCTTACATATTCTCTATTGTTAATAGAATCTGTGATAAAAGTTGTTCTGTAGAAGATATTGAGGAGTGTGTATCGGATATAATAATAAGCCTCTGGAGGAATTCAGAAAAAATTGACTTTAACAAAGGCACTTTGAAGACTTATATAGCTGCTACTTCAAGGAATACAGCAATTAATCTCTTGAAATCTACAAAAACTCGAAAGTTTTTTCTACCTATCAAAGAAGATGTCTTAAGTTTTTCAGATGATCCAATTGACACCATTTTGAAAAAAGAAAATAATGAGGCAATTTTAGATTTTTTGAGTCAACTTAATGAAATCGATAGAAAAATATTTATTAAAAGATTCTATTTTGGTGATAGTTATAAAAAAATTTCTAAAGACTTAAATATAAAAGTTAGAATTATCGAAGGTAAAATTTATCGTTGCCGTATTAAATTAAAAAAATTCTTAACTGGGGAGGGTTCAGTATGAAATATAGGATTAGTGATATGGTTAAAGATTTACCAGAAGATTATATAGAAGATGAGCTTAATTTGAACAGTCTAGATATTAACAAAATATCTAGACTAAAGGAGAAAGTTCTGAAAAAGTCGGGTAAATGTAATGAAGAAAATGAGGGCATGTATAAAAACAAAAATAATCTTTCAATTTTTAAAATACTAATAGCATCAGTAATCGTCTTATTAACCTGCGTAACTATATCTGCAAGCCCTAAAATAAGCCAATCTTTAGCAGAAATTTTTAAAAGTGATGGTATCTTTTCAAAAAAATTAAATTTACTAAATGACAACAGTCAAATAGGTGATTCTAATTTATCTAATAGTGACAATAATGATATAACTATAAACTTAGAAGAAGGGTACAAAGATGAGGCTGGCGGAATGTTCCTGCTTTCATTTAAAGATAGCAAAAACAGAATATCTAAAGATTCTTTAGTAGAATTCTCAAATTTTGAAAACATTTATACTAATACTTTATTAAAGGAGAATAATAATATTATTTATGGAATAGTGGAAAATACTGCTAACCATAAAAATAGTAATCTCGTTATAAATGGTATCTATCCAAATGTAAAAAATTTTGAAAATGTTGATTTGAATGTAGCAATAATAAAAAGTGAACTACCTGAAAAAGAGTATCATAATCTCAGTTATTTTTCTGAGCTAGGAGACTATAAATCAGTAGGAAATATTGATTTTAAACTCTTAGATATGTTTGTTTCAGATAAAGGGCTGGTTTTAAGAATAAACTATACGACAAAAGGGGAAAAGAATGAATTTGAAATTAGAGATTTTGATTTGTCATTAAAAGATACGAATAATAATATCAAATCGTCCACTACCTGCTTAACATCTTCTTCGTACGCTAATTCAAGTAATTCTACAAATAAAGAAATTTTCTTCTTTGAAGCAATTTTTGAAGACTTTTCTCAAATTCCAGATTTTGAAAACTACAAGCTCTTAATGAATTATAACCAATATGATGGCTACATTCAAGGAGACTGGAATATAAATTTAGAGGCACTAAATTTTACAGATAGTGAAAAAATAAATGTAAATGAAAATCTATTGATTGATGGATATAATTACATGTTCAAGAAGTTGATAGTGACAAAAACAGCTATTGTTTGTAGTCTTGGAATAGATTTAGATGGATATAATATCGATGAAATCATAAATATATCAAGTTATAAAAATGGTAAAAAGTTGAATCCAATTTTCCAACAAATTAAACTTGCAGATAGCGAAATAATAATAATTTTAAAATATGATGAAAGTTTAAATAATAACATTATAAAGGTATATGACAATAAGGGTATTGAATTATCGGATATAAATAGTTTAATTTACAAATATCACAAGTAGGGGTAATGTGAACATAATAACTGGTTTCTATCAGTTTTAAGAGCCAGTTATTATTGAAAATTCAAATTTCTGCTAATGGGATATTTGGTTTTTAGAAAAAACTTATACCTTTTCTATCTCAAATGAAGAAGCTGACTTAGCAAAAGATAACATCGATAAAACTATTTTTTGTAGGTTAGCAGAAAACAATAATGCTCGTGCTAACCATTATTGACAGGACCACAGACAGGCTGCCATTCACAATATAAAAAAACGATAGCCAGCAAACTATTAAACAAAGCTTGCTGGCTATCTCATTTAACTACTATTTACATTCAAAGCTCCCGCATTCAGTCTCTCTGCAGTTAGATGGCGAAGATGTTGTATTGCCAACTTGGATACTGTTTAAATCACACTGCCTGCTCTCATTATACTTACAGCTATTAACATCGCATTTAATTTCTTGATGGGCCATTTCAAATTTCACCTCCTCTAAAATTACAGGGCAAACCTGTTTGGCATAGGCGTTTTAAAAACACCAGGCTAAGCAGGGTTTGCTATTACCTTCCCTTATTTTCCCCTTATACCTATAACTTTATGCATTAAAAAAAGCCAAGGCTACCTTGGCTTTATATAATTACAACTTCCTTAACCCCATTACTTATAGCTATCTGTTTAAGCTTATCCAGAAAAGCGGCATTTGGAACTTTATAAATAGCATACTCTTTTCTGACGCCCACTGGCCTATACTTAATTATTTTATACCTTATATTATATCTGCCAATAATCTTGGACACATATTCAATGGTAGCTTCACAATCAAACATATTAGGCGAAACAACTGTCCTTACCTCATATAATTTTGACAAATAAGCCAGGTATTCTAAATTTTTTAATGTAGTAAAATTATCCCGGCCAGTAAGGGCAATATGTTCACTATTATTTACGGCCTTTACATCCAACATAACGCCGCCGGTTATTTTTAAAAGTTCATTTTCTTTACTAAAATCAACTGACCCATTAGTATCTATAAATGCCGATAAATTTTTATCCTGTAGTAGCGTAAAGAGCTCCATAACAAAATCTTTTTGCAGCATCGGCTCCCCGCCGGATACTGTCACACCCCTAACAAAATGCAAAGCATCCCCTAAAAAACTTAAAACATCGGCAGCAGGCATTAAATTAGCCTCAAGCCCTGGGATCGTTTCTGGGTTATGGCAATAAGCGCAGTTAAAATTACACCCCTGCAAAAAGACGGCGCTTCGGTTACCCGGGCCGTCTACTGCACTAAACTTTAAGATTTTATGGACATTTCCAAACACAGCCATAATTATCTTGCCATTCTTTCTAATATTTTAATATTTTTGGCACTATTTAAACCGAATGTTGTTGTACCGGCTAACGAAGCCTCGCCATTTTCTAATTTTTGCATTTCAGACCGTTTGACAAGGTAACCGGTTACCCTTATAACATCGCTATTATTATCATGGAAGGATAAATACCTGCAGCCCATATCAAAAGCGCCTTTATAAATATCCAAAATATAATCCGGATTTTTTAAAGCAGTGGATTCTACTAAAAATATTTCCCCAACACCCGATGGGAAGTATTTCTGGAATTTCGCACAGTGCATAATATGGTCAGATAGTTCTGCAGGCTCTTCACCAATAGGTATCCTTACATTTGGGGTTGAACCTACGTCCGTATCAATACCGACTTGGCCATGCAGCAAAAACTTGCCGTTAAGGCAGTGCTTGTTTTCATGCAAACCGTTCAGCCGGCTAATTTCTTCCATAATTCTAACCCCAAGGTTGTCAGCTGTTTCTGAGTGCCCATACCTTTCGGAAATATTTTCTTTTTCCAAAAGCGTATTAACACATTCTGCCAGCCCTACTATACCAAACATGGCAGTAAAATTCCCTTTTGTTACAAAGCCCTCTTTAACCAAAAAATTTGTTTCAAAGAAGCCGCTTTCATTAACGATAAAGTTAACCCTCTCGTCCATATAATTAAGCATAACTTTAACGCATTCCGGAAGCTGCCCACTAAAAAAACCTTCTATGCTATCTGCTTTTTTAGCTAAATTACTAAGCAATAGCCTAGTGAGTGTATAGGCCCCGCCTTTAATAATCAAGCCATTATAGCAGCTAGCCACAGCATAATTTTTTCCAAGCTCAGCTTCAAAAAGTTTGTGGTTTGCAAAAGCAGGCTTTGCTACTTTTAATTGTGTAAGAATAGCCTCCTTAGCAAAAGAGTCGTCCGTGATGGTTTTATCATACAAGATAGTCATATTCGGCACTGCGTTTTCAAGCTCACGCTCACATTCCAAAATAACCCGGCCGGCTAAAGTTGCTTTTGGCCCAATATCTGCATGGCAAAAAGCGTCGGGGATAGTCCTGTCTATGTGCATTAAAAACAGTTTTATTGCTTTTTTCGCGGCTTCATAATCCATATCTTGTACAAATGGCTCTAAGAGCGTATCCAAATTACCAATGTAAACTGGGTAATTTGTAACGGACGGAACATTTTTGTAAAAAATAAGTAAATTATTTAAAGCCTCATCTAGGCTATTAGGCGGTGCAAGCCCTAAAAACTTACAGCCATTTTTG
>JAITVM010000305.1 GCA_031285815.1 Clostridiales bacterium
AAGAAAGGCATATTAGTAAAAGGCAGCAATTACCTTGAGGCGCTTAATAATTCGGAAATTTTTGTTTTTGATAAGACTGGTACATTGACCGAAGGGGTTTTTGGTGTAACAGAGGTAAAAAGCTTTGCTAATATAAGCGAAGGTGGGATTTTAAAATATGCGGCTTATGCTGAATATTTTTCTTCACACCCAATGGCGGTTTCAATTAAAAATTATTACAGTGGCGAAATAGACCCGTCAAAGATAGAAAATTACCAAGATATTGCGGGGAAAGGTATTAGCGCCAACGTTTTTGGTGAGCATGTACTTGCCGGCAATAGTAAGCTTTTAAAAGATTACGGCATAGGCACAGTACCTGATATGGGGTTATACCATGACGGCAGTATTATGCATATAGCGGTATCTGGCCTTTACGCAGGGTATATCGTGGTTTCTGATAAGGTTAAAGCGACTAGCAAAGATGCAATTGAAAGGCTACACAAGGCCGGCGCTAAAGAAATTATTATGCTGACTGGCGATAATAAAATAAATGCTGAAAAGGTTGGGCAAAGCCTTGGTGTTGACCGGATTTACTCAGAGCTTTTGCCACAAGGCAAGGTAGAGGCTTTAGAAGCTATAATGGATGGGCATGCCGGCAAAGTTGCATTTATCGGCGACGGGATTAACGATGCGCCTGTATTAAGGCGTGCCGATGTTGGGATAGCAATGGGGGGCCTTGGGTCAGATGCCGCAATAGAAGCTTCTGATGTTGTTATTATGAACGACGATGTTTTGAAAATTGTAACAGCTAAAGAAATTACTAAATACACACATAAAATAGTTTATCAGAATATAATCTTTTCTTTAGGGGTTAAGGTATTATTTTTAATACTCGGGGTTTTTAGCATTATAGGGATGGAAGGTGCCATTTTTGCCGATGTTGGGGTATCTTTAATTGCGATTTTAAACTCGCTTAGGATTTTGAATAGAAGGTGATTTTGTGGGGAATGCAATAGGGGGCGGCTGTACTGTTATCCATCAGGATGTAGTTGATAGGGTTTTAGGGCAATTGCCAAAAGATGAATTGTTATATGATTTGGCAGAATTGTTTAAAGTGTTTGGTGATAGCACTAGGGTGAAAATATTGTATGCGCTCGATAAATCCGAAATGTGTGTCTGCGATTTGTCAGCCCTTTTAAACCTGTCAAAGTCCGCCATATCACATCAGCTAAGGACATTAAAACAATATAGGCTAGTTAAGTACCGCCGGGATGGGAAAGTAGTCTATTATTCACTTGACGACGGCCATATAAAAAATATATTCGAAACCGGTTTTGAACATATTTTAGAGCGTGTATAAAACTTAAATAAAAAAAAATAGCCCTTTGCCGTATTAAAGCTGGTTTTCTTAGAAAAACTAGCCGGCTTTAATTGCAGGGGCCTTTTTTATTTATATTACTCTTCTGTAATAGCGCCAACAAATGTTGCGCCATTTTTTTGATATTGTTCTAATAGGTATTTTTGTTTATAGTCTAAAACTAATGGTACATAATTTTGGGTCTCCTTATATGGTGGGACCCCGTTATATTTTTCAACAGCCGAAGGGCCGGCATTATAGGCCGCTAGCGCGAGGGTTGTGTCACCGTTAAACTTATCAAGCATTTCCCGTAGATAAGATGTACCGCCGGAAACATTCTGTTCGATGTCAAATGGGTCGCTGACACCTAAATAATCTGCTGTTTTTGGCATAAGCTGCATGAGGCCCATGGCCCCGGAATCTGATATGGAATTTGGGTTAAAGTTGCTTTCTTGCTTGATAACGGCTTTTATTAAATTTGGGTCAACATTATATTGCAATGAAGAGGATATAATCGCTTGGTTTATCTGCCCGTCAATGCTATCGCCGCTGGAGCTGTTTTTTATATATTCTTTTAATAGGCTTTCAAAATCGTTTTTAGTTTCTGGTGCTGTAGTGTTTAGCACTGTTTGGGTACCAGCTGTTGTATTAACAATTTCAGGCTGTTTCCTTTGGGCCCCAAAATTTATAGGTACACTTAATTGGCTTAAAATATTTGACAACAATTGATTGTAAATCGTATTCACAGACATATTCATTTGTTTTTCACCATCTCTTAGTTATCGTTTTAATTATATTGTTCAGAAAATTACATTTTATACTAGCCGGGCCTTAAAAATAGCCAGCATGGAACCAGATATATTTAACCAGGGCGGATAATTGCCTGTTAAAATATTTTTTGGTTCCTGGCCAGGCCCCTATGTTATATCGGCGGTTATAGAATATTTTTTGACATAATGTAATAAAAAGGCCTGCTATTGATATATATTTTGTGATAAAGTAAAATAAAGTGTAGGTGATAAAATTATGAATGAAAAAGCGATGAAAATATTAGAATATAATAAAATTATAGACCTGCTTGCATCAAAAGCTATTAGCCCAATGGGTAAAAATTTATGCCGTGGGCTTTTGCCTGTTGTTAGCTTACAAGAAATTACCGCAGCACAAAAGGAAACGGCTGAGGCGTATTCAATGCTTATGCGTAAAGGCTCTTTCCCCATTGGCGGCATAAAAGATATATCTGTACCGCTTAAACGTGTGGAGATGTCTGGGGCTTTAAACATTGAAGAGCTATTAAATATAGGCGAATTTTTATATGTTGTCAAAAAAGCCTTAAACTTTTCGAAATATGATAACCAAGACGATTATTTTGAATTGGTTGAAAAATATTTTTCCAGTTTGCAGGCTGTGCCACAGCTAGAAAAAGAAATATCGCGGTGCATTGTGAATGAAAACGAGCTGGCTGATGACGCAAGCAATGCCCTGTATGAAATACGCAAGAATATAAAAATATCGAATTCACGTATAAGGGAACAGCTCAATAGCGTAATCCATTCAGCTAATTATAAGAATATGCTACAGGATACAGTAATAACTATCCGTAGCGGGCGGTATTGTGTGCCTATTAAACAAGAGTACCGGAATAGTTTTCAAGGGATGGTACATGACCAGTCGTCTACGGGCGCAACACTTTTCGTTGAGCCGATTAGCGTGGTTAATTTGAACAATAAGATTAAAGAATTATCTGCAAAGGAGCAGGATGAAATAAACAAAATTTTATCCAGGCTGTCTGATTTGGTTTTTGAAAGCCTGGATGTGCTAAAAAACGATTTTGAACTCTTGGCTTATTTAGATTTTGTTTTTGCCAAGGGGCAATTAGCTATTGATTTAAAGGCCAGTGAACCAAAATTTAACACCGAAGGGTATATTAATATAAAAAAAGCCCGCCATCCGCTTTTGTCTGGCACTGTAGTGCCAATAGACATTTATTTGGGTAAAAGTTTTACTATGCTATTGATAACCGGGCCAAATACAGGGGGGAAAACAGTTTCCCTTAAAACACTGGGGCTGTTTACATTAATGGGCCAATCGGGGCTTCATATACCAGCTTTTGATAATTCGGAACTAAATGTATTTGACGAGGTCTTTGCCGATATTGGCGACGAACAGAGCATTGAGCAAAGCTTGAGCACATTTTCTGGCCATATGACTAATATTGTTAATATTTTAAAAGAGGTAAATTATAATTCGCTTGTACTGCTGGATGAATTGGGCGCGGGTACTGACCCAGTCGAAGGTGCGGCGCTTGCTATGTCTATTTTGCAGTATTTGCATGCCCGAAAAATACGTTGTGCAGTGACTACACATTATAGCGAATTAAAAGTTTATGCGCTTTCTACAGAAGCCGTAGAAAATGCGGCATGCGAATTTGATGTCGACACTTTGCGCCCAACGTATAGGCTTCTGATCGGCGTCCCCGGAAAATCAAATGCATTTGCGATTTCTAAGCGGCTTGGGCTTGATGACATGATTATAGAAAATGCCAAGCAGCTATTGACGTCCGAAAATGTTAAATTTGAAGATTTAATTACGGAACTTGAAATAAGCAAAAAAACTGTGGAAATAGAGATGGGCAAGGCGGAATCATATAGGCGCGAGTCAGAACGGCTTAAAAAAGATTTAGAGTCCCAGAAGGAAAAATTACAAGAGCAAAGGCAAAAGCAAATATTTGAAGCTAAAGAGGCGGCCCACCGTATTTTGTATGAGGCAAAGGAAGAGGCCGATAAGATTATACGGAATATGCAAAAATTAGAACGGGAAAAGAACAGCTTTAAAGAATTAGACGCGGAACGCAACAAGCTTAAAGATAAAATGTCCTCTGTATCTGAAGAGGTGTCTAAAGGCCAAAAAAGCAATCTTTCATTAAAAAGGATAACATCTGGCCTTAAAATGGGGGATAGGGTATATGTCCATTCCTTTGGGCAAAACGGTCAAGTTGTGTCTGTAGATAATACTAAACGGGAATCAATGGTTTCGTTTGGCAACATGAAAGTTAAAGTTAGTTTTGATGATTTATCCATAGATGAAACGAAGGCTACAGACGATAAAAAATATAACAATCTTGTTACTTCTGTTAAAAAAGGGAAGAGCCAATTTATAAAGCCTGAACTAGATTTGCGTGGCAAGATGGTTGACGAGGCTTTAGAAATTGTTGATAAATATTTGGATGACGCATTTTTGGCGGGGTTAAGCCAAGTTATTATTATCCATGGCAAAGGCACAGGTGCTTTGCGTTCGGCAGTACAGTCATTTGTGAAGGCACATGTACATGTAAAATCGTTCAGGCTGGGGGCGTTTGGTGAAGGCGAATCTGGCGTGACTGTCTGCGAGTTAAAATAAAACCATAACATTTATGCACTTAACAGTTTCCGGTGTTATTTAAATAAAAAGGATGGTAGCAATGTTAAATGGAATTAAAGTGTTGATTATAGATGATGACCCGCATATAGCAGAGTTAGTTTCGCTATATTTAATAAAGGAAGGCTTTGAGACAAAAGAAGTTTATTCAGGCAAAAAGGGGTTAGAGGCTT
>JAITVM010000038.1 GCA_031285815.1 Clostridiales bacterium
TTAACGGCTATTATCTTTCTCGTTGGTTTATTGTTTATTAGGACAAACACCCCCCTCAAAGAAACGCCATATAATATACGCCTGGCAGTAGCCCTTGAAGGTTATTCTGTCCCTGTGCCCGGTATCAAATTTATTATTTCTAAATATGAAAGTGCGGGCTACCAGAACCCTTTAGGCGAATCGCATATGCCCCCAACAATTAATAAATACCTTGACCTGGTTGTAGAAGGCGGGGATAAAAAGACTACAGCCAAATCGGTCACGCCTATTATTTATAGGGCTACCGAGGGCTATTATGAAATTACTGCCGAGCAGGATGATAATTATTCCAGTATCGCCCCCTTCAGGTTTTATATCAGCCCAGACGGCAATTTCCAGCTAACCGGCAACAACCCAGGGGTTTCTTATAATGCCGGTTATGAGTTAAATGCAAAAGAATTTAATCAAGAAGGGGAAGAAACAAATAATATTAAAGATGAGAAGACGAATGTAATTGAATTCCATATACAGCCTAATAATTATATCCTCTTAAAAAATGTAGCTTCTGACTATAGCCACGCCCTATCCCCACCAGATGGTTATGATTATTCATCAAGCGGCAGCCAGTTCATAGCCAGCTACTTTGAAGCTTCTAATAAAAATTGGGTACCGCTTAAAAACCCAGACGGGACTGTAAAAAAATTCAATGTTGAGCTTCAAAAATATGGTGGCGGCAAGCGGCTTGATGATGGGGTTTATAAAGATTATGAATATTATTTTTCCGAAGGCATTCCAATTATCCCAAACAAAAAATATAAGGTTGAACAGTCCTCTAACCCTGTTGGGTATAATAATACTTATAATGGGTCAGAACCCATATTATTTAAATTTACGTTTTCAACCAGCAGTACCTGCAGTGTCTTATTCCCTGTAATGGAATCGAAAACATATGCGTTTTTTGTACAGAAATATCATGGGCTATTTGATATCGGCGGCAACAGCCTTTTTACCGGCACACCAACCGAAGGGGAAAAAGCTTTTAACAAAAGCCTATCAGAAAATATAAATTATACAGTTTTATATACTATTGGCATAAAAGAACAAACGGCTGTGGTATCCCCATAATTTATGGTTATACTGCAGCCGTTTATTTTATTTAATAATAAAACATATTTATTAATTTAATACTTTACAATAGAGACTATATTATATCTAGACAGGGGCCCCCTGCCTTTTAGCCCTTCCAATTCTATAAAAAATACCATAGCCTCAACAATACCGCCAGCCCTTTCAACCAACTCGGCTATAGCTTTACAGGTGCCACCTGTTGCCAAAAGGTCGTCCACAATTACAACCCGCTGCCCTTTTTTTACAGCGTCTACATGCATTTCAATAACAGCGGAGCCATATTCCAAATCATATGACATACTGATTGTTTCATATGGCAGCTTACCTTTTTTTCTTACAGGTATAAAACCCTTGCCCATATTATATGCCGCAGGCATACCAAATATAAAGCCCCTTGATTCCGGGCCAATAATTAAATCAAAATCAAAATTTTTTAACTCTTTACAAACCTCGTCAATTGAAAATTTAAGGGCATCAGGATCCTGCAGCACTGTGGTAATGTCGCGGAATAAAACGCCCCTTTCTGGAAAATCTGGGATAGCCCTGATCTTACCGCTTAATTCCAAACTAAACACCTCTATTTATAAATTTTTAAATCTCTTATTTTTAGGTTAACAGAAATGTTGCCCCTATACTCATTTAAGCCAATATTATAAACAATATCTGCCTTTAGCTTAGTTAAGCTTCCGGCAATTATCATATCACAAGTGTTATCGTCATAAAGGTTTCTAACCATTCTTTTAAAATCCTCAACTTTCCCAAAACATACTGCCCTAATTTTTTTATACAGGCTTTTTTCCCCGATAGAAAATATTATGGTGTTTTTTTCTTCTATCAGCCTCAGTTCGCTTATGTCTACATTTTCAGTCAAAAATATCGGCTCCCTGTTCCCTTTCCCGAAGGGTTCAAGGCTTTTTATTTTATATGCCAGCTCCATCGTTATATCACCTAGGTTTAGCTTTTTATCAATATGTATTAGTTCTACAAAATCATCATCGGTAAGGGTGCATGTACTATTTAAACGGTTTTTAAGGGTCTCTATATTTTTTTCGTCCATCGAAAGCCCCGCGGCCATCTTGTGCCCGCCAAACCTTATAAAAAGCTCCCGGTTATTGTTTAGCCCCTCAAATATATTATAAGCCTCAATCGAGCGGGCGGACCCTTTAACACAGGTTTCGCCTTTAGTTAGGACTATCGCCGGCCTATAAAAAGCATCTTTTATCCGCCCGGCCACAATCCCCGCCACTGACTCGTTTACATTTTCATCATAGAGGACAATAATTTTAGTCAAGTATTCCGGCTTGTCTTCCAGCAGCTGCAACGAATTTTTAACAGCGTCATTTGTCGCCTTCTTGCGCTCTTCATTAAGCCTGGATAAAATTTCTGCATATCTGCAAGCCTCAAGCCAATCTGTTTCTAAAAACAATTCTACCGCAATAGTGGCGCGCAGGAGCCTGCCTGTTGCATTAATACAAGGGCCTATCAAAAAACCTATATCATAGGAACCGATTACCTTTCCAGAAAGGTTCTTTTCTTTCAAAAGGGCCTTGAGCCCAATATTCGGTACCTCTTTTTTATTTATAGCTTCCAGGCCTTTTTTTGCTATTATACGGTTTTCTTCCACTAAGTCTACAATATCGCAAAAAGTCCCAATCATTGCGAATATCAAAAATTCATCATCTATATCAAAAGGCTTCTTAAGTTTTTCATAAAGCAGTTTACAAAATTTATAAGACATACCTGCGGCGCACATCATTTTAAACGGGTAGCTGCAATCTTCCTGTTTTGGGTCAACAATAGCATCGGCTTTTGGGGTAACAGACGACCTTGCCCCATTGGTTTCAACAAAATCCGGCTCATGGTGGTCAATAACTACTACTTTTATAGAATTATTTTTAAGGGCTTTAATTTCCTCCAGGGCCGCAATCCCGTTGTCACAGGTTATGACTAAATCCACTTCAAATGATTTAAGCTTTGTAACCGCGCCTAAGTTAAGGCCATACCCCTCCTGCCCCCTGTCCGGGATATAATATATAACATCAGCCCCAAGCTGCCTTAGCGCCTTTACTAAAATAACAGTACTGGTTACCCCGTCAACATCGTAATCGCCATATATAGCTACCCTGTCTTTATTTTTTATGCTGCCTATGACAATTTCAATTGCTTTTAAAATATCCTTCATTTTAGAAGTGTCAAAGAAAAATTTATATTCAGGCCATAAATAACGTACCGCAGTATTTTTTGTGCGGATATCCCGGTTAGCCAGAATTGTAGCAATAATTTCGTCTACCCCTAAAACTTTACACATGAGCTTCAAATCTGCATCGGTTTCAATAAGGCCCCACTTAGCCATAATAACCACCTGGCCTTTCCTAAAATCCCGGAAATTTATATAACTTAATTGTTTATAGGCTGGCAAATGCTTCATGGGCCTTAAGCATTATTGCACACTCAACCCTTTTGCGCTGCATCTGGCAACCTATTTCATAAGGCTTTTGGATTGATTTGTTAAAATTATATGCATTTGATAAACAGCCGCCACTGCAATAAAATTTTGCAAAACATTCTTTACAGGCTTCTTTTGTATACACATTACACTTCTCAAATTCCTCCGTCAAGCTGTGGTTTTTTATGCCACTATATATGTCGCCAATTTTAAACTCTTCATTACCTACAAATTGGTGGCATGGATAAAGCCCGCCATTTGGCGCAACCGCTAAATATTCTGTACCAGCCCCGCACCCGGCAATACGCTTTGAAACACAGGGCCCTCCTTCTAAGTCTAGCATAAAATGAAAAAAATTGAAATCTTGATTATTTTTTTTGCGTGAAATAATTTTTAGCGCCAACGCTTCATATTCTTTAAAAACCATATCCAAATCCTGCACCTGTATCGCATAAGCTTCTGACGCATCGGCAACAACAGGCTCAACTGATATTTGTTTAAACCCTTCGTCTGCCAAATGCAAAACATCCCCCGAAAAATCAAGGTTCCCCTTCGTAAATGTCCCCCTGACGTAATAATTAGTTTGCCCCCTGCTGTCAGCAAGCTTTTTAAACTTTGGCATAATTATATCATAAGAGCCGCCACCGGTTTTAGTTTTGCGCATATTATCATTTATTTCTTTCCGCCCATCAATAGATAGTACTACATTATGCATGTTTTCATTTATATAGCTTTGTATTTCTTCAGTTAATAAAAGGCCGTTTGTTGTTACCGTAAACCTGAAATTTTTGTTATGCTTCTTTTCTTCAGCCCTGGCGTATTCAACAAGTTTTTTTACTACATCAAAATTCATAAGCGGTTCCCCGCCAAAAAAATCCACCTCTAAATTCCGCCTTCCGCCGGAATTCCTAATCAGAAAATCTAATGCGGCTTTACCTGTTTCAAAACTCATAAGGGAACGGCTGCCTTTATATCCGCCTTCATCTGCAAAACAATATTTACATGTTAAGTTGCAGTCATGGGTCACATGGAGGCAAATGGCCTTAACAACCGGCTCCCGCCCATTTATTTCATCAAGCAGGCCAGCATATGCATCCTCAGAAAAAAGTGTACCTGCAGATTCCAATCCTTTCAGTTCGTTAATAGCCTCAACAATTTCATTTTGGCTGTAAGCAAGGCTATTAAAAATTTCTTCCCGGGTAGATGATTTATATAAGCCCAATACATCGAAAGCCACATCATCTAGGACATGGACGGCGCCACTGTTTATATCAAGCGCTATATTATAATTATTCATTTTATATCTATGTACCATAAAAAAACCCCCAATTAAATTTGTTATAACCAATTATTTTAATAATTAAGGCTAAAAATTATAGCCAACAAACATTTTTGCAAGTTTGTTGGCTATAATTTCAAATTGCCCTATTAAGTATATTCTATAGGCTTATCCGGGTTTTTCTAGGCCCCTCGTCTAACTTTTAGGGTTGTTGGCGCAGATTTTTCACAGCTCTGGTTAGCAACCGTGCATGAAGTCTTACAAGCGGATTGGCAAGATGTCTGGCATTCCCCACAGCCACCAGTTTTCACAGTATTATTAAGTAGTTTTGTATTTAATGTTTTAATATGTTTCATAAGGACCCTCCCGATTTAATTTAGCAGTACAAATTATTAAGTTTCAAAATGCTATGGCAAAAACATTATATCACGATTGGGCATGAATGCAAATTATTTTTTAATGTTGATACCAATTACACCGCCTAGCCCACCGCCGGCTACAGCCAAAATCAAAAGGGTTATGCTGGATGTATCAAATGTAAAATCCTCGTCAATAAAAAAACCTATTGCCACCAAAATTACCGCATATAATAGCCCTGCTAAAATCCCCCAAAGCCAGCCCTTGTTCTTTGCCCCACGCGCCGCGTCATAACCTGCTATTACTACTGAAATTATACAGGTTATAGTAATAACAAGCATACTGCTGTTAAATGAAACTTTTGAATACCTGAGTCAAATAGAATAGGCTATTAATACAATACAGGTAATTGCATA
>JAITVM010000041.1 GCA_031285815.1 Clostridiales bacterium
TGAACCGGTTCATATGTTAGTATAAGTACTGTAATAAGACGTTGATTCGTTCACAATTTTATGGGCGTGGGTAAAGTTTGCTCATCTGTAAACATAAATGAACGAAATAATTTTAAACACAAAAATGAACCGGTTCATTTTTGTGACAACCACACTGCTTAAGCTCTTAGGCAGTATACAAAGAACTGTTTATTAACTAAATATACTTCTGGCGATGTAAAATTGCGAATGTATCAACGCGATTTTCAAGGAGAAATTACAACTTATAATTAAACAGTTCTCAACCAACCATAATAAATGGAGGAATTAGTATGAAAAAAGTTTTAAGTTTTGCATTAACGCTCGTGATGTGCGTGCCCCTTCTAGGCGGCTGCGGCAGCAGCGCACCAAGCGAACAGCCTGCTGACACTCCGGCTGCCGAATCTTCCGCGGCGGAGGCTCCGGTCGCAAATGAATCCGGAACTGTGGACAGCGGAACAGGCGGGCAAACAACCCTTGAGTACTGGACATGGTTCCCGAGCCAGGATCAATATGCAGAAACCATTGCCGCGTTTGAGGCGGCTAACCCAGATATTAAAATCAATCTTACAGTAATGGAGAGCAAAGCTTTTCAGGAGAAAACCCCGATGGCTCTCAGCACAGGCGAGGATATAGACATTGTCGGCGTACAGCCGTCCGCCTTCGCGACACAGGTGCAGGACTATCTTGCCGATTTGGATCCGCTGATGGCACAGGCGGTAGGCGCTGACTGGAAGAGCAAGTATTCTGAAACCGCTCTCGCGCAGGGCAACAGCCTTACAAACGATGCCACAAAACTTCTGACACTTACTAACTCCGGTAGTATGGTTGGCTTTTATAACGCGGCGCTTATGAAAGAGATTGGCGCAGAGGTTCCGACGACGTTGGCCGAGTATAAAGATGTGGCCGCGAAATTAGCAGCAATGTATCCAGATAAGTACGCAGGTGTTTTTGGCGGCAGGGAAGCGTGGATAGTTGACGAAATGATGCTTACCGTGCTTGGGCAAAAAGGCGATTACTATAACCAGTGGCGTTATAACGGGGCTAATGTGGACGGCGAAGAGTTCCGCACCGCGATTAACGGCTTCAAAAAGTTCTTTGACGAGGGCGTATTCTCCATGGATACGATGGATCTTGACGCGGCGGGCGCGATGGAAGCCTTTGTGAACGGCGACGCGCTTGTGTTCTACATGGGTTCATGGGAAGCCTATATGCTCTCACAGCAGCTGCGCGAGGGTCGCTCTATCGCCCTTGAGGACGTCGGTGCTATGGCGCTGCCGGTGGTAGACGCGGGCGACACGCTTTCGGTTCGTTCTTACATAGACTCCGGTATCGGTATTGTTGACGCCAGCGAGAAAAAAGAAGCGGCGGCTAAATTCGTAGCCTTTGTTACGCTGCAAGAGGGCGCTGATATTTTTGGCAAACAGCTTACCGGAACGTCCGCGAAGAAGGATTTTGCCGTTGACGCTTCGCTGTTCGCAAGCGATACGGCTTCGCAGGGCTGGGATACTGTCGTAAAACTGCTGGCCGAGGGCACCGCCGACCGTAACAACGTATCCGGCTATTCCGACGTGGAGGGCGCCGCCGTACAGAGCGTAATCAACGGAAGTCTTACGACGGATCAGGCCGTGGCGGATTTACAGGCCGAATGGATCAGCGGAAAATACTAAGATCGTTAATTAAAGGGAAGCATACGGGGGTAGGCTTTCCTTTTTTAGGAGGTGCGGACTGTGACAAAGAAGCGAAAGAGATTGACAGGCGGCAGGCAAAATCTGATGGGCTATGTGTTCCTGCTTCCCCTTATTCTTATTTTTGTAGTTTTGCTGGGATACAGTTTTTATTTTCTGTTCACAACCAGTTTTCAAAAGGTGACAATTTCTTTTAAGAACAGCGAGTTTGTCGGCTTTGAGAATTATTTGATCATCATTAAAGACGGCACGTTTTGGAAGTCTCTACTTAATACCTTTATTCTGTCAGCCTCGAGCGTTTTCTGCGGTCTGACGCTGGGATTTTTTATCGCGATTATTTTGAATTTTAAGCTTCGCGCCAAAAAGTTTTTCCACTCGCTGTTCTTTATTCCGTCTATGCTGCCGATTGCGCTGATGGCGGCGGTTTTCGGCTCAATGCTTGAATACAGGGATGGTACGCTTAACGTTTTGTTACGCGCGGCGGGGCTGGATTTTCTGGCAATGCGCTGGCTGGCGGATTCTAACCTTGCCATGTGGGCGGTATGCTCAGTGTCCGTTTATCTCATAGGCATACCCATCATGTACTATACGGCTGATCTTACTACGATTAACACAAGCGTACTGGAAGCGGCGACCATAGACGGCGCGAACATGAGACAGCAATTGATGCTGGTCGTGTACCCGATGCTTAAAAACACCCACCGTACAATAATTTTGTCGCTGCTTCTGGGCGGGTTCAGGGAGATGGAGCGTGTATTTTTAATGACGGACGGGGGACCGGGCAACGCGACGCAGATTGTAGGCACATATATCTTCCGATCTTCCCGCTCGGCGGGCAGCAACATTGGGCTTGTCTGCGCGGCGGCCGTGTTGGTGCTGTTTGTCGCCTTTGTTATAGCCCTTGTTCAAATGAAACTCACAGCCAAAAATAACTAGAGTGGAGGTTTTTGTATGAACCGTAACAAGGAAGCGCCGGAGGCGGATCTTTTTAAAATTACAAAAGCCAACCGCCTTGTAATGATTATTTTCTTGATTTTTATGCTGGCGTTGTGGGTGATGCCTGTGTATTCGCTGATTAAGGACTCATTAAAGGTGGGCGGTTTTCAGAACTATGTTTTTGTACTGTCGGAACGCATAAACGACGTGCCGTTTTACCGCTATTTCATAAATTCGGTTTTTAACGCCGTAATCGCCTCGTCGCTGCTCATTATTGTATGCGCGACGGCGGGTTTCGCTTTCTCGAAAATTGATTTCTTGGGCAAGAAAGTCATCTTTAACGTTGTGGTTATCTGCCTTGCGATTTCAGGCCCGATTTTAATTATTCCTCTGTTTTACATTTACAGGACTCTCGGCATATACAACACGCCATTTGCCGTAATCCTTTCGGAGACGCTTATTACCATTCCCTTCGGCGTTTTGATGATGAGAAGCCTTTTTAACAATTTGCCAAACGAGCTTATGGAGTCCGCCAGCGTTGACGGCGCGGGAACGTTCCGCACTTTTGTAAGCATTTATCTGCCGCTTGCAAAACCGGCCATTATCAATCTAGCCGTGCTCCAAATCATGTGGTCGTTTCAAGACTTTCTTTTCCCCACAATGTTTCTTACCGACGAAAACCTCTATACCACAACGGTTGCGGTAAACACTTTTAAGGGGGCTTACGGCATGACGGCTCAGAATTTGGGCAGATATAACGCCGCGCTTATCCTTATTTCAATACCGACAATAGTTTTGTTCGTTTTTGCCCAAAAATACATTGTGAACGGCATTACGTCCGGAGCAGTGAAAGAATAGGAAGGTTATAACGATGAACCGTAAAATTTACTACACTTCAGCGGCGGACGGATTCACCAGCGCACTGCCGGTAGGCAACGGCAGCCTTGGCGCTATGGTATACGGCGGAGTGCCGAGGGAAAAACTAACGCTTAACATAGATACCCTGTGGTCGGGCGGGCCAACCCCTGTGCGGGATATTGAGCCGAAAAAACTGCAAAGCGTCCGCAGCCATATATTTAACGGCGATTTTATCGAAGCAGAGAAAGAAATCGAAGAAAACTTGCTGAACCATTATAACCAGTCCTATATGCCGCTTGGGATACTGACCTATCAATTTAATGGCCTTGAGACGCAAAATCTAACCGGCTACAGCAGAGAATTAGATTTGGAGACGGCTCTTGCAGTTACGGAATTTACGGACAAAGGCAACAGGATCCGTTCGCAGGTGTTTTCCTCTTATCCGGATAAGCTTCTGTGCCTCCGCCTTTCCGCAAGCGAAAGCGCTTCTTTGGACGTAAGTTTTGGTTTAAGTGGTAAATTGCGTTCAAAAACTTATTTTACGGAGGACAGAGCCTTAGTTCTTGAATGTACGGCCCCCTCTCACGTAAGCCCGAACTATGTAGACGACGAGGAGCCGATACGTTATGACGACGGCGCGTCGGGTATGAAAGCGGTCTGCATGCTGCGGTTGCAAATTGAACAGGGTGAAGTCGTCCGGGAGGGAGAAGTGCTTCGGGTGAAAGGTGCGTCCCGCATCTCGGCTCTTTTGACTGCGGCTACAGGCTACCGAGGTTTTGGAAAACCACTTGAGGCGGACGTATCGCTGTTAAAAAAAGAATGCGAGGCAGTCATTAAGGCGGCGCTTATATATGGAGAAAGAGAACTGCTAAAGCGCCATCTGGAAGATTATCAGGCCTTATTCAATCGGGTTGATTTTGTTCTGGAAACTAAGCAGAGTAAAAATGAACACGCCCTTTTGCCGGCAAATGAACGCCTTGCGAAGTTCCGGGAGGGGGCGGAAGACCTTGAACTGCTAAGCCTTTATTTTCAGTTCAACCGTTACCTGATGATAGCGAGCTCCCGAAAAGGCAGTCAGCCAAGCAACTTGCAGGGCATCTGGAGTGAGAGCGTACGCCCGGTTTGGAGCAGTAACTGGACAATTAACATCAACACGCAAATGAATTATTGGATGGCGGATCCCTGTAACCTCGGCGACTGTTTTGAACCTCTGCAAAAAATGGTGGAGGAACTGGGTAAAAGCGGGTCGGAGACGGCAAGCAGACAATACGGCTGCCGCGGCTGGGCGGCAAACCATAACGCGGATATATGGCGGCAAAGCACGGCGGTGTCGGGTCTTGCCAAGTATGCCTATTGGCCTATGGGCGGGGTCTGGCTTAGTACGCAGCTTTTTCAGCACTATCTTTTTACGGATGATAAGAATTATCTGCGGGAAATATTTGAAACGCTGAGCGGCGCCGCGATCTTTTGCTTTGACTGGCTGGTCGAGGCTAAAGACGGGATTTTGCATACCGCCCCCTCAACCTCGCCGGAAAACGCCTTTAAAACAAAAGACGGCCGCGACTGCTCAGTCAGTATGTCAAGCACTTTGGACATTTCTTTGATAAAGCAGTTGTTTACGTATTATGAACAGGCCTGTGCCGTGCTTGATGAAAGAGGCGGGCTGATTGACGAAGTGCAAAAAAGTTTAAAAAGGCTTCCGGATTTCAAGATTGGCCGCCATGGGCAATTGCAGGAATGGTTTTGGGATTTTGAGGAGAGCGACGCGGGGCACAGGCATTTTTCGCCGCTGTACGCTCTGCATCCGGGCGATTTAATCGACAGATACGCACAGCCTGAACTCGCAAAGGCTTGCGGAACATTTATAAAACGGCGGCTTGAGCACGGCAACGGCCACATAGGCTGGAGCTGCGCGTGGCTTATCAGCCTTTTCGCGCGGCTGGGCGAGGCGGAAAAGGCCTATACATATTTAAAACAGCTATTGAAACAGTCTACCTATGACAATTTCTTCGATCTGCACCCGCCTCTCGGCGAAAGTGCCGGAGAGCGTGAAGTATTTCAAATCGACGGGAACTTCGGGAGCGCCGCCGGTGTCTGCGAACTGCTTCTGCAAAGCCGCCAAGGAGAGTTAGAATTTCTGCCGGCCCTGCCCGAAGAGTGGCAGAGCGGACACATTACAGGACTGATTTCGGAGGGAGGCTTCCGAGTGGACATATGGTGGGACGGAGGCCTTTTGGTTAAGGCGATTATATACTCTCAGAAAGATAAGGAACTGCGTGTTCGTTACCGGCGTCCCTTGGTTATTTGCGATGGTGACTCACGGCAAAATAAAAAGAACGCCGATGACGGCATTCTTTTCTGCGAAATGAAAGCGGGCGGAACTTATATGTTTAAATGTTCAAGTGAAATATAAAATGAACGCGCCGCGCGGGCGCGCAAAATCTAATAGTCGCCGGTGTCAAATCCGCGCGACGCTTTTTTTATTGAGTAGACTGGCGTTAAATACGGAGACTTCCGGGAAGGTGGAATAGTCGCCCTGAATGCGTTGATACAATATACGGGCTGCGTCGTACCCCATATCCTGCATAGGCTGAGACATGATGGACAGCGGCGGGCTGGTGATTTCGGAAAGCGGAAGATTGTCGAAGCCGATTACGGAGATATCCTCGGGGATTTTCTTGCCGAGCTGGTTTAAAGCAAGGATAGCGCCCAAGCTCATTTCGTAGTTGCTGGCCACAAGCGCCGTGGGTTTAAGCTGTTCCTGATAAAGGTTTATGACGGAGCGGTAAGCTCCCTCAATGCTGTAGTTTCCGTTAAGCAGCATAGCGGGGTTAAAAGGCAGACCATGCTTCAGCAGTGCGTCTTTATAACCACTTATGCGTCCCTGAGATGTGAACAGATCCGGGTTGCCGGAAAGAAAGGCGATTTCCTTGTGCCCATACTCGATTAGTCTTTCTGTGGGAATACGCGTAGCATCGGCGTTGTCCAAGACTACGCTGTCAGTTTTATGCGAGGAAATCATCTGGTCAATAACAATAAAAGGCTTGCCGCTATCTTCAAGGATATCAACCTGAAATCCGTTTTGGGAATATGGAAGCATGACAATGCCGTCAACCATCCGCTCCAGCAAGAATCGGGTCTTTCGAATTTCCGTTTCCGGACTGTCGTGGCACTCGCTTACGATTACACAGTAACCGAAAGGTAGGAGGTACTCTTCAATGGCTGAGATAATACGGCTTGAGAAACTGGATGAAAGCATGGGAACAAGAACGCCTATAGTGAAGGTCTGCGCTTTTCGCAGGCCTTTTGCTATGTAGTTCTGGCGGAAGCCGAGCTGTTCTATGGCCTGTTCGATTTTGTTTTTGTTCTCTTCCTTTACACTGCCGCCGTTAATATATTTGGAAACCGTGCCAAGCGAAAGCCCCGCAAGTATTGCTACATCTCGTATCGTTGCAGTCACGAAATCACATCCTATAACTGAATTTTTCCCCATAAAAAATTGCATTCTTACTATATTATAAGCCAGGGCATTCTTCAAGACAGTGAAGCTTTTGGGGGAGGTGGAGGGGGCTTTTCCGTTTTCCTGCGTTTTTGTCAGGAAAAACGCAGCATCGCGCCAGAGAAGCTCCGGTTCGGTAAGATGGACGCCAAGCGAATTCAGGATTTTATGTTATGGCTTGAATCCTCACAGGAATCAAGCCCATCAACCTATAACCAGCGTCTCGCGGCTGTACGGCCGTTCTTCAGATATTTGCAGATAGAGGCTTTGGAGCAACCCCTGCTGTCAACCAGCGTACTCGCTATAAGGCATTACAATTATTTCCTCGCCGACAGACACGGTTTTGAACACGCAGGGGCATGACACATATGCATAAAATTATATATTGTTTGAGATAAACATTGTTAACGTCCGGTCTTTAGAAAGGGAAAGATGCTTTTTCAATGATTCGGAAGCGCCATAAAAATCCCCGCAAAGCAATAACCCTATTATGTCTAAATGTTCATTTTGGGCATAGTTCGTACAGTTTTCTACTTGCCCGGATAAAATGCGGATTCTATTATTTTGGCCGTAAATATCTTTCATAATACGGTTTATATATTCGTTATTATATAAGCGTACAATGTATTTGTGGAATTCATCGTCGAGCATATATAATTTTTCAGGTATTGTCTGCTCAATTAAAAACTTCCGCTTAAATTCATTTATAATGCCCATATCAATTTTATCAGAGCAGTTTAAGATTGCATTAGGCTCAAGCGTTTCCCGTATCTGGAAAATATCAAGGACATTTTTTGCCGTGATATGTTTTACCATAATACCTTTTTTTGATATTATCTGGATTAAATTTTCTTGCTCAATTTTATTAAGCGCTTCACGGATAGGCGTCCTGCTGGCACCAATTTCGCCAATCAGCGTCTTTTCGTCTAAAAAATCGCCTGGTAAATAGCAGCATGAGAAAATTTTATTTTTGATATGGTCGTAAGCCTTTAATTTTAATGATTTAACATTCTCCATATATATCATCCTTTTTAGAATTGCCTAGCCTGGGTTTAAAATAATTATATCATGAAATAATATCTTTTGGCTTTTATATTTTAAAATCAAATTTGGCCAGGTAAAATATTTTGTAAGCCAATGCAAAGTGTTAGGATGATATTTATAACTAAAGCAGCATTAGAGATGCTAAACCATCCTAGTTCATTGTATATTTAGTTGCGTATGTTTTAAGTGCCACCATATCTTTTGTAGCAGTACCGGGTTTAATGCCTTCCCTCAAAACCCGCAAGTCGGGCTTAAAATCAGACAGGTATTTGAATATATAATCATAATTGATAACGCCATCACCGATGTTGCGCCAGTCCTTCACTTTATTTTCTATCGAAATATCCTTGGCATGCATAATGGCGATATCATCACCCAGCAGCTCAAAAAATTTTTTAAACAGCAGTTCTTGATACATTGCAGTATTGGGTAAGATTAGGTTTACAGGGTCAAATATAACTTTCAGTTTTTTTGAGCCCACCTGGTCTAATAGCTCCCGGGTTAATAAAGAGTTGTTTAATGTATGTTCAACGACCGGCTCTATCCCCATAATGATATCAGATTTCTCAGCCTCTTCAATTATGCGCTTTACACTATCCTTTAATATTTCATAATATTCACCACGTTTTGTTTCGGGCGCTGTGTACTTCGTCGTTTCTGTCCCGATTATATTTGTGCCAAGGATTTTTGCATGCTCAAAAGATTTTATAAATGTATTAATGTTTTTTGCCCTTTGCGCCCCATCTTTAATAGATGGCTCTATATAACAGCCCAGGACAGATATTTCTATATTATTTTTGTCAAATTCATTTTTGATATTATAAATGCGTTTGTGAGTGATGTCGTCAAATGAATCGATACCTTCTATTGCTTTGGTTAGTGCAAGCTGGACACAGTCAAACCCTGCGCATTTAATTTCCTTAGCCAGGTCTTTTTCGTTTTTTTTGCCAAAATCGTGGGCCCTTACGCCTATTTTCATATAACCCTCCGCCAATTAGTATTCTTGTTTCATCAAAATAACACCTGTTAGCATAGAAAAAAATATCTGTTATATTATATGTTTAAGGATATGAAAAAATTTTTACTAATTATGCTTCACAAATTCAAAAAAACTTTTATAGTTTTTTAAAATACATATTGTACTTATCTTGTATATATGATACTATATATCTAAATGTTATTCAATATATATATTATTTTTTTATATTTTTTGTTTACAGTTTAAGGTTATTCAATATTATATATAAAAAGTTATATTTTTATATTGGGTACCCACTATATTATATATAATTTGCACTATAGCAAAAAAATTTTTAATTTGTCTAGGAGGCATCAGTATTTATGAAAAAAATCTTTTTTATGAAAAATGGTTCCAAAATAATAGCGGCTGCTTTAGCAGGTATTATGCTATTATCAGTTGCGGGCTGCAGCAGTAACAATACAAATGCGCCATCACCTGAAGCGCCGCCGGCATCTGAGGCTGCCCCGGCACCAGAAGGGGCTGAAGCTAGTTCCGGGCCTGAAGCAGGTTTTGAATTCCCTACAGAAGATATTACTTTAACATTCTCTTGGTGGGGCTCTGATTCCAGGCATGAAGCATTTCAAAATGTTATTGACCTTTATACGGCGAAGCACCCTAATGTTACAATAGAGCCGGATTATGGGGCGTTTGACAGCTGGACCCAGAAAATCCAAACACAATTAGGCGGGCAAGAAGAAGCCGACGTTATGCAGGTTAACTACAACTGGGTCCACTCTTTTGGGAAAGGCCAGAATGTTTTTGCGGATTTAAACCAATACGGCCATATTATTGATTTGTCAAACTGGCCACAAACTGACCTTGATAGCATGTCAACTGGCGGCGAATTGGGTGCAGTACCCCATGGTACAAATGCAAGGGTTTTCTATTATAACAAGCCTTTATTTGAAGGCGCTGGGATTGAATACCCAAAAACTTATGCTGAACTTATAGAAGCAGGCAAAGTTATATCTGCCAACAATACACCTACAGGCGCTGACAACAAATATGTACACATAAATGTTGGTACACCGACACAAAATGTAGCTACTGACTTATTTATAGCTCAAATGCTTTATGATAAAACTGGTAAAGTTATGCAAGAAAACGGTGTTGTTAATTATACTATTGAAGAAGTTGCCGGCGTTTTGAATACATATAAGTCTTTTGAAGATGCAGGGGCTTTCCCGACATATCAACAAGACGACCCGATCCAAAACGAATCTAACCCACTTTGGACAAGCGGCAGGGTAGGCAGCGTATTCGAATGGGTAGGGACTATGGATAAATATTTAGATTCCTATAAAGATGGCACAGCTAAGGATGAAATAGTAGTTGCCCCATATATTACAGAGGTAGAAGGGCAAGAAGTAAAAATTTATGCTAAACCTAGCCTTGGCTATGCAGTATCGAGAAATTCTGAATACCCTGAAGTGGCAGCAGATTTTATTAATTTTATGTTTACTGATGAGGAAGCTATTCTTGCACTTGGTACCAGCCTTGGGGTTTCTAGCCACAAAGCAACTAGGGAAGTTCAAGAAAGGGAAGATTTTGTTAAAGGCGCAATGAAAATGGGTTATGACCTATTAACTAACTATGAATTGGTTATTATGGACCCATATTTCGAAGATGAAAATATTAGGGGCCAAAGGTATATTGCTATAGAAGAGTTCAGGTCGGGTAAGTCTGACGCACAGGCTGCTGCAAAAATTTATATTGAAAACCAGCAGGCTGAACTCGACAAACTATTGAAATAATGCCAACAACTAAACGTAAAACAAACCTAACCCCGTATATCTTATTGGCCCCATGGTTTATAGGGTTTGTAGTTTTCAAAGTGTACCCGATAATTTCTTCTTTCTGGTATAGCCTTACTGAGACTAATTTAATTTTGCAAGAAACTACTTTTGTTGGCTTGCAGCACTATATTGAGATTTTTACTACTGATAATATTTTTAAGACTTCATTTGTGGCGACTTTAAAATATGTGCTTATCGGCACGCCTATGGTTATGGTTGCAGCATTCTTTATAGCCTTTGTGTTGAACTTCAAATTAAAAGGCGTTAACTTCTTTAGGACAGCGTACTACATCCCATCTATCTTAGGTGGGAATGTGGCGGTGTCAATCCTTTGGACTATGCTATTTAATACAAACGGGCCAATAAATATTGTACTTGGTGTTTTTGGAATAGAGCCGGTAAATTGGCTGACTAATGAAACATATGCCGTATTTGTGCTTATCTTCTTAAAAACATGGCAATTTGGTTCGACCATGCTCATTTTTCTTTCTGCGCTACAAAATGTTTCAGCCTCATTATATGAGGCAGCATCAATTGACGGTGCTTCAAAGGCCAGGCAATTATTTTCTATTACTTTGCCGATAATTACGCCTATGGTGTTGTTTAATGCTATTAATGTTTTAGTAAAAGCGTTTCAGGAGTTTAATTCGGCTTACTTAATAACAAAAGGCGGGCCGAATAGGACGACGTATTTTTTAAATGTCTATATTTATGACACAGCATTTAGGATGAATAATTTCGGTTACGCTTCGGCAATTACTTGGATACTGCTTTTAATAATTGGGGTATTAACAGCCATCATCTTCTCGTCGTCTAGCTATTGGGTATATTATAACGATTAAAGGGGGCAGGCACACAATATGGAAGTAAATTATGAAAAGCTGTCTTTGGGCAGTATATTAAGGTACCTTGTCCTGATAATTGTTGGATTAATACTAATGTACCCTTTGTTCTGGATGATAGGGTCGGCCTTTAAGGGCAACATGGACATTTTTGGGGGTTTAAGTGTTTTCCCGCCGGAGGGGGCGGCTAGGCCAGAAAATTTTGCAATGGCTTGGCAGATTAATAAAAACCATAATATTTTATTTTATTTTCTTAATACTTTAAAATTTTTAATCCCTAAGACACTATTAACGGCAATATCATGCACGCTGACCGCCTATGTTGTTGCCAGGCTTAGCTTTAAAGGCAAGAAATTCGTATTCACTATGATTGTTGTTACTTTGTTAATGCCGGAACTGGCTTTTAGGATACCCCTCTATTTGATGTATAGTAAACTAGGGATATTAAATACTTATGCATCGCTTTATATAGCTGATTTATTTGCAACAGGTTCCTTCTTTATTTTTATGGAGATCCAATTTATGCGGTCAATACCCCGGGAGCTTGACGAGGCAGCAAAAATTGATGGCTGTAATGCCTTGCAAACTTTATGGTATGTAATTGTCCCTGTACTAAAGCCGATTATTATTACCGCATGCCTATTATGTTTTATGTGGGGCATGAATGATTTCCAAGGCCCATTGATCTATTTAACAAAACCAACAAACGCAACTTTGTCAATTATATTGAAGCAGCAGCTTGATGGTGATGCCGCAATTGTATATGGTAAAGTATTTGCTGCATCGGCCATAGCGTTAGCCCCTATGGTTATAATTTTCTTTGCCGGGTCCAGGTATTTTGTAGATGGCGTTGCAAGCACCGGGGGCAAGGAATAGGAAATAAAGCTTTTAAGTTGGCAATATATTTTAAAAATAGTAAATTGGGGCGCGGGGCCAAGCCATATTTTGGCTTGGCCCATGTTTAGCATCCCGGCGGTTTTTATAACCGGCTATGGCAAAGGGGTATATGTATGAAGGCAGCAATGCGCGTATTAGCTCAGTTCATTGATATTATTTTATATTTTGTAATTATGGCCGTTTTGCTACTATTTGTAGCCCCTTTGTTAACTCGAATAGTTGGCAGCCTAACAGCGGCATTACTAACATTTTCATTATCTGTTATCATATATTTTGCAATGCAGTACCCGTTTTATACAAACCTTCAGACTATAGGGAAGGCTTTTTTCGGTTTATATATAAAGCCGCCTGTAGGTATCCTTACATCTAATTTTACATTAGTTTTTATACGAGAAATTTTTATTAAGCTAATGTCGCTCTATATTGCTTGTTTACCTGTTTTATGGGGCGGTAAAGGGGTTCATGAAAAGGCTACTAAAACAGAGGTAATTATGAAAATCAAAAGGAAGGCTAATGGTTAATGGTTAAAGTATTAGAGGTATTTGCTTTTGGGTTTGTTTTTGAAATAGAAAATGAAAACCCATTCTTTCAACACAGTGAAACAGACATTTATTTGAATGGCGAGCAGGTATTGAAGTCAAATAAAAATGTAATAAGTATATTTGATTTAAAACCAGCTACGCTTTATTTGGTTGAAATTAAAGCGGCCGGTATTACTTTAGGGCATTTTTCTGTGTGTACGGAAAATTGCATATGCTTGATAAATATTAAAGATTATAATGCTAAAGGTGGCGGCTTAATTGATGACACTGCTGCTATAAATTTAGCTATTTATACGGCCCGGCCAGGGGCGGTTGTTTTGTTCCCAAAAGGGGATTATTCCGTTAGCCACATCCTCCTAAAATCAGGGGTAAGCCTTTATTTTGAAGAAGGTGCTACTGTCAAACAAAATACCGATAGGGGGCAGATGGCAGTATTAAAAGGGCTACAAAAAAGCTATACATATGATAGCGCTTATATCAACACCACTTGGGAAGGTAACCCGCTTGATTCCTATTGCCCACTTATATATGGCAAAAATGTCAGCAATATTAGGATTTATGGCAGGGGCTGCCTTGACGGGGATGGTTTAGATAGCGGGTTTTGGGAAAATACTAAAGCGCGTGGCGTAATATACCGCCCCCATAATGTAGAGCTTGTTGAGTGCCAGGGGGTTACAATATGCGGTATCAAGTCGGTTAATTCGTCTAGCTGGAATATACATACTATTTTTTCTGAGCGTATTAATTTTTATGGCATGCATTTAGAATCCCTTAACACATCGCCTAATACGGATGGCATTAATCCAGAATCGAGCAGTAATATAAATATTGTTGGGTGTTATTTTAATGTTGGTGATGACTGTGTGGCAATAAAATCTGGGAAGTATTTTATTAACCAGTATTTTTTCAAAAAAAGCGAAAATATAACTATAAGGAATTGTTTTATGGATTCTGGGCATGGGGGCGTGGTAGCCGGCTCAGAAATATCTTGTGGTGTTGATGGCATATTCGTGTCAAAATGCTTTTTTAACAAAACTGACCGGGGCATCCGGGTAAAAACTAGGCGCGGCCGTGGGAAAGAATCGGTAGTATCGGGAATCAATGTGGTTAACTGTAAAATGTCAGGCGTTAAACATTGCTTAACTATTAATATGTTCTATAACTGCGACCCGGATGGAAAATCGGATTATGTTAAAGATAAATCCCTTTCTGCAATAGATAAATTTACACCAACTGTTAAAGATATAAAGCTTGAACGTGTTGTGGCCGAAGGGGTTTCCGGTTGTGCTATATTTGTATATGGCTTGCCAGAAAATTATATTACAGGGTTCTCCATGAAGGGTTGCTCTATTTCATTTAACCCAGAAATTATTAATGAAGAAATTGAAATGCTTGAAGATTTTGAACCACCTGGCAAGTTAGGGGTTTTTATAGAAAACTGTGAAGGGGCAATTGAAGGGGTAGGGTTTATTGGGGATTTTGTTTCAATAAATAACCTCCACCCTGGTTCCTTTACTCGATAAAACTTATATGGGTTTAAAGGGGTGGTGCTGCTTTGTATAAAATATTAGATTTCTTAGATACATGGATAGAAGGTTCGGTACCTGGGCGGCCCTTATGGAATGTTGAACAAATACTTGAGGGTAAAGGGCCTAAATGGAACTATGTAGACGGGTGTATGATGCTGGCTATAATGAAGCTCTATCATGCTACTGGCTACAGTAAATATTTTGATTTTGTTAAAGGCTTTATAGATTACTTTGTTGATGCTGATGGGGGTATATTGGGATACTTACAGGAAGAGCTGAATTGTGATAGCATTAATGAGGGGAAGGTTTTGTTTTGCCTTTATAGGGAAACCGGTTTAGAAAAATATAAGAAAGCCCTTGATAACCTTTACGGCCAAATAAAAAAACAGCCACGCAACCAGTACGGGAGCTTTTGGCATAAAAAGATTTATGAGGGGCAGGTATGGCTGGACGGGCTTTATATGGTTTCGCCATTTTATATGGAATATGAAATAGAGTTTAATAACGAAAGAAATTATAAAGATGTTATACTTCAGTTTGAAAATGCCCAAAAATTTATGCGGGATAAAGAGACAGGCTTGTTTTACCATGCTTTTGACGCATCTAAAAAAATGTTCTGGGCAGATAAAGAAACTGGGCTTAGCAAAAATTTTTGGCTGAGGTCAATCGGCTGGTACTTAATGGCCCTTGTCGACACCACAGAAAAAATAGATAAGATGCTTTTTTATGAATATGAGCTTTTACAGGGCTTTTTACGTGGGCTTATTGACTCTATCTTGAAATTTATAGATAATAAGGAATATATGTTTTGCCAAATCCCAAATTTGCCTGGTGAAAAAGGCAATTATTTTGAGACAAGCGGGTCTTGTGCTATAGCGTATTCTATTTTAAAAGCTGTTAGGTTGGGATATATCCCTGGCTATTACTATACTGTAGGGGAAAAAATATTCAATTCGGTTAAACAAAGCAAGCTGGATACAACAGGCGGCAATTTTGCCCTAAAGGATATTTGTTTAGTAGCAGGGCTTGGTGGCATGCCGGGCAAAGGCCCTTATAAACTTAGGGATGGCACAAAAGAATATTACTTTTCCGAGCCTAAAGTTGAAAATGATGCAAAAGGCCTTGCGCCGTTTTTATTTGCATATTCAGAATTATTAATGAAAGGGAATGAAAGATGGACATTAATGGACAAATCAGTAAATTAGGCGTAGTACCTGTTATCAAAATAAACAAGCTAGAGGACACAGTACCCCTAGCTAAGGCGCTTTGTGCCGGGGGGCTTAAAGTAGCAGAATTGACGTTTAGGACTGACTGCGCTGAAGGGGCTATTAAAATTATCACTGAAGAAGTGCCAGAAATGCTTGTTGGTGCCGGGACTGTCTTAAATATTGAGACAGTTGATAAGGCTGTAGCTGCTGGGGCGAAATTTATTGTAACACCAGGTTTTAACGAATCAGTAGTAAAATATTGTATTGGCAAAGGGATACCTATTTATCCGGGCTGCCCATCTTCTTCTGATATCGAAAAAGCAATCGCCCTTGGGTTAGAGGTGGTTAAATTTTTTCCGGCCGAGCAATTAGGCGGGCTCAATATGATTAAAGCTTTAGCGGGCCCATATAATAAAATTAAGTTTATGCCAACGGGCGGCGTTAACCAAAACAACATTTGCTCATACCTGGCGTATGACAAAATTGTTGCATGCGGCGGGAGCTGGATGGTAAAAGAAGAGCTCATTAACGCGGGTGAGTTTGATAAAATTACAGTGCTTGCACGCGAAGCAGTTGATACTATATTAGGTTTTGAATTAGCCCATATTGGTATTAACGCAAAGGGTTTAAGTGAGGCAAAAGAAGTTGCGGAAACATTTTCTGAATATTTTGGGAAAGCTGTGAAAGAAGGCAATTCTTCTATATTTAACGGTACTGAAATAGAAATATTAAAATCGCCATACCTTGGGGCATCTGGTCATATTGCGTTTAGGGCAAATAATTTAGGCCGCGCAATGTACTATTTAGGCCAGCGTGGGGCGAAATTTAATATGGATACGGCTAAATATGATGCAAAAGGGAATTTGGCATCGGTTTATTTAGAAGGTGAAATTGGCGGCTTCGCTGTTCATTTGGTAAAATAAAATTTTGATAAAATAAAATAAGGGGGATATATAATGGAATTACGTACTGCATCATCTCCAAAAGATGTAAAATTTTATACAACCGGTAGGTTGCGGGAAGAGTTTTTGATTTCTGATTTGTTTAAAGGGGGCGAAATTAAACTAGTATATAGCCATATAGACAGGATTATTACAGGTTCGGCTGTGCCTCTTGAAAAAGGGTTGGAGCTTACGGCCGGGGACGAACTTAGGGCAGATTATTTTTTGTTTCGCCGTGAAATGGGTGTTATTAATATTGGTGGCAGTGGCCTAATAAATATTGACGGCAAAGAATACGCCCTTGGTTTTAAAGATGGCATATATATTGGCATGGGCAGCAAAAAAATTATTTTTAGCAGTGTTGATAAGGCTAACCCGGCAAAGTTTTATTTTAATTCAACCCCTGCGCATAAGGGGTACCCTACTTTGTTGATTAAACCGGAAGGGGAGCCAAGCGAAGGCACGGTTATAATTAAGGGTGAGAACAAGGTTGAACTGGGATGTTTAGAAGAATCAAACCACAGGGTGATTTGTAAATATATCCTCCCTGGGCAAGTAGAGAGCTGCCAGCTCGTTATGGGCATGACGGCTTTAAAGCCAGGGAGTGTTTGGAATACTATGCCTACCCATACACATGACAGGCGCATGGAAGTATATTTATATTTTGAGATGCCAGAAGATGCTTTTGTAATGCACTATATGGGGGAACCTTCAGAAACAAGGCATATTGTTATGCGTAATGAAGAGGCGGTTATTTCGCCTAGCTGGTCTATACATTCCGGTTCTGGGTCTAGGGCATATACTTTTATTTGGGGCATGTGCGGAGAGAACCAAGAGTTCACTGATATGGATGCGGTAGAAAATAAAGATATTAGGTAATGGGGTGCAGAGCATGTTTAGTTTAAATGGTAAAATTGCTTTAATAACCGGTGCATCTTATGGGATTGGTTTTGCTATTGCAAAAGCTTATGCCGGCGCAGGCGCAAAGATTGTTTTTAATGATTTAAGGCAAGAATTTGTTGACAAGGGGTTAGCAAGCTATAAAGAAGCCGGCATTGATGCAAAGGGGTATGTGTGCGACGTAACAGGCGAGGCACAGGTTAACGCCATGGTTAAAAAGATTGAGGAAGAAGTTGGGGTTATAGATATACTTGTCAATAACGCAGGCATAATTAAACGCATCCCAATGACTGAAATGTCAGCGGCTGATTTTAGGATGGTAATTGATGTTGATTTAAATGCACCGTTTATTGTTTCTAAAGCGGTAATCCCATCAATGGTTAAAAAGGGGCATGGGAAGATAATTAATATTTGCTCAATGATGAGCGAGCTAGGGCGCGAAACAGTATCTGCATATGCCGCGGCTAAAGGCGGGCTTAAAATGCTGACAAAGAATATTGCATCTGAATACGGGGAAAAAAATATTCAATGCAACGGCATAGGGCCAGGTTATATTGCTACACCACAAACAGCGCCGTTGAGGGAACAGCAGGCTGATGGCAGCAGGCACCCGTTTGACCAGTTTATAATTTCAAAAACCCCAGCGGGTAGGTGGGGGGAAGCGGAAGACCTTGCCGGGCCTGCAGTATTTTTAGCTTCGGATGCTTCTAATTTTGTAAACGGCCATATTTTATATGTAGATGGCGGTATTTTAGC
>JAITVM010000112.1 GCA_031285815.1 Clostridiales bacterium
AATTGTCGTACAATTCCCCATGGTGCGCTGCGATTATATTTCCCAGAATTTCAGAACCTAGGGGGGACTCCGTTATTTTGCCATAAACATGGTTAGCCCCAAAAATGCTGTGCCTAACACGGCCGCGTTCTGTACTTACGCCTTTACTTATTTTATCAATATATTCTTGAAATTCTGGAGAGTTCTTGCCAAAATCATGCCAGAGGCCAGCAATCCGCAATGTTTCAGATATGCCTAAAACGTTTCCAAACCCAGAAGCTAGCATTGAAACATTAGTTGAATGCGTACTTAACAACTGCCCAGGCCGGGCAATTGCTTCCCCCCATGTTTCATCGTGTTCAAAGTCAGTATTTGCTTTTGGGCCGTCAATATGCATATAATTACTTCCCTTAATTCGATTTTAGTTCTGAACTTTTGCTAATGAAAATCTTACCAAATATGAATGCGTATGTCCATAGTAATTAATCACAATAAATATAATAGTGCATCTTGTATAGTTTTGCAGTCTTATGGAACTAAACGAACATGAACTAAGAGGTAATAAAAAGGATCGGGTTATTCCCGGTGAATTGCTTGGGTATGCACAATGTTATAGTGAAAACCTTTTCAAAAGATGTACTAGATTTTGACATGATATAACCCTTGTATTTGTGACCTAGTCACAAACGCCGTGGTTTATTTGTTATATAATAAGTTCATAAAGTTGATAACTCAAAACAAATTAAAATAAAAGATTAAACGAATGGAGCGTGTTAATATGTCAGCATTAACAATAACTAAGGAAAATTTTGAATCGGAAGTATTAAACTCGGATAAGTCGGTGCTTTTGGATTTTTGGGCGGAATGGTGTGGCCCGTGCAGAATGGTATCGCCTATCATCGACGAAATCGCAACAGAAGTGAAGGGTGCTAAGGTCGGTAAAATTAATATAGACGCGCAGCCCGAGCTCGCAAAAGCTTTTGGTGTTATGAGCATCCCGACGCTTGCCGTCATCAAAGGCGGCAAGGTAGTCGAAACCGCTGTAGGGGTGAGGCCCAAGGAAATGATTATGCAAATGCTAAAGCCTAGATAATTCCCGCAGGCGCCCCTTATCAATGACCTTGACGCCGCCACGGTAAAGCTTGACAATGCCGTCCTCAGAAAAGCGCTTCAGCATACGCGATACTACTTCGCGCGCACTGCCCATGTATTTTGCAATTTGTTCATGGGTAAGGGGGACAGTGTTTTCTTCAGTGGCAGATATTTCATCCAGAAGAAAAACAGCTAAACGGCTGTCGAATTTCATAAACAAAATCTGCTCCATTGCCCACATAACATCGGAAAAACGGTCTGCGGCTTGGCGCAGGGCAAAGTTTTCAATATATACATTCGTGCCCATCAGCTTTGAGAATACACTGGAGTTTATGAGTAAAACTTCAGTGTCCTGCTCGGCGTCGATAAACACGTCGAAGGTGATATTGGAAAGCAGGCAAGGCGCGGATAAAATACACACCTCGCCGGGGCCGAGCCGGTAAAGCGTAACGGTTTTGCCTTCTTGTGACAATATATAGGTGCGGAGCTCCCCGCTTTTCACAATCAGCACCCCAACGCACTCGTTGCCCGCACTGTGTACGTTCTGGCCCTGTGAATAAAAATGTAAATTGGTGTTAGTTGAAATAGTGCCAGCTTCTTGGCCGGACAAATGCCCCCAAAAAGGCAGCAAGCTTTTGAGAAAATCCAAATTATCTTGGGCAAGCATTTTATCACCTCTGGTTTGGTTTTTTTATTAATATATTTAATATACGAAGAAAAGGAGCGAAATCCCTATGGCGCGGAAAATAATTATCGTTGGAGGTGTTGCTGGCGGCGCGTCCGCCGCAACACGCTTGCGCAGGTTAGATGAAAATGCCGAGGTCATTATATTTGAAAAGGGTGGGTATATCTCTTTTGCCAACTGTGGCCTGCCATATTATATAGGCGGGGAAATCGCCGGGCAACCGGACCTGGTTTTACAAACGCCTGAAAGCTTCAAAGCGCGTTTCAATGTTGATGTGCGGGTATTTACTGAAGTATCGGCTATTGACACAAAAGCCAAAACAGTCACTGCCAAAAATCTGAAAACAGGCGAGGCCAGTATAGAAAACTATGACAGGCTCATCCTTTCCCCTGGGGCAGAGCCAATCAAACCGCCGGTTGAAGGCATTGGCCTTGACGGGGTTTTTACGTTGCGGAATATTCCGGACACCCTTAAGATTAAAAGGTATATTGATAAACATGGCTGTAAAAAGGCTGTGGTAATCGGCGGCGGCTATATCGGCGTTGAAATGGCCGAAAATCTTGTACGGGCAGGGCTATCTGTTACATTTTAACAGTTTTTTGGTTTAACGGATATGCCCTTGGGCTTGGCGCTTTTATAACAAAGAACTCGGCCTGGCTGTCATTGCCGTTAGTAATATTCATCTTTACCCCAAAAGGTATGTTAACTATATCCCCCTGTTCATAACCCTTCGCTGGGTTACCAGCTAATTGCAAAGTTAGCATGCCGTTTACTATTATTATATAAACGTTTGAGTTCGAATTATGCTCTGGTATGCTGTCCCCTTTGTTCAAAACCATATGGTTTATCATGACTTCGTCATTGTCAATAATTTTTTCAATCAGTTTCTCGTTTGATTTGCTAAAATTGTATTTGGTTTCCATATCCTTCTCCTTATTTTTTTGCCATTATGTTTTAATCATAAACTATTTTGGCATATATGTATGTTGTTTATACAACAAGTAAATAAAAAGATGGCATATGCATAAAGGCTTTTACCGGCCATAGCCGATAAAAGCCTTTACTTCTTAATACCCCGCTGCTTGTCTAGCTTTTACAAAATAAATTCTCGATTTCTTTTTTCATTTCTTCTTTTTCAATATCCCGGTTAAAATTATCCGGCATATCTTTTATAGATTCTAAAGGTTTTGGGATTTTTAGGCCCGAAATATCCGACAGCTCTTCCAAAAGCTTATAGGTATCCATGCTTTTATATTTTTTGTCAATAGCCGCCAAAACGCTATCAGGGAATTTAAACGGGCTTGCGGTTGACAGGGTTACATTTTTATGTGCGTCCCCTGACTTAGAGGCATATTTTTTATACGAAGTATATGCAACAGAGGTATGGGTATCCATTACATAGCCACATTTTTCAAAGACATCTTTTATTGAGGCCGCGGCTTCTTCATCGGTGGCGAATTCCGCTTCAAAGCCATCTGCTTTTTTATCGAAGCCGTATTTGCCTGTCTGGCTTAAACTTTCAAACAGCGCTTTTGTTTTTTGTGCGCCGGATAGGGAATAAACAAGCCGTTCTAAATTACTGGATATTATAATATCCATGGATGGGGAAGAGGTTAAATAGAACTCGCGGTTTTTATCGTAAACGCCCCCATTAAAAAAATCAAATAATACTTTATTCCTGTTTGAAGCGCAGATTAATTTATG
>JAITVM010000182.1 GCA_031285815.1 Clostridiales bacterium
ATATCCTCGCCGGTACGGATAAAATCTGCATTTGGCTTTTGCCCCAATAAGAATGAAATAGAATTAATAATTATTGATTTGCCGGCGCCGGTCTCACCGGAAATAATATTCAAGCAATCCCCGAAATCAATTTCCGCTTCTTCAATCAAAGCACAATTTTTAATTATTAAGCTGTCTAACATAATATCACCCGTGGTCGTTCATAATATCATTAAGTTTTTCAATAAACGTAATGGCGTTGCCCTCTGATTTAAGTACACAAAAAATATTGTCGTCCCCGGCTATGGTCCCTACAACCTCCGGCTTCCCCATCGCGTCCAGCGCGGCGGCTACCGCCATGGCCATACCATCAAGGGTTTTAATAACAACTATATTTTGCGCATAATCCATGCTAACGACGGCGTCCCTAAAAATCCGGTAAAGCTTATCTAAAAAGGTAGTATCGGAAGGGTTTAGTATAATATACTTTTGGGTACCGGCAGGGGTTGCGATTTTGCTTAAGTTAAGCTCACGGATATCCCGCGAAACGGTGGCCTGGGTAACCAAAAAACCTTCCGCCCTAAGCTTGTCCGCCAATTCCTCCTGTGTTTCGATATCATTATTTTTTATAATTTCAATTATTTTGGATTGCCTTTTTATTTTCATAAAATACTGTTACCCCCCGCAGGAACCATTTTTCTCCTCAAGATATCATAAAAGCCCATCTTATTTGTCTTTACAATTTGAGTTTTTAGCACCGAAGTTTTAATATAAACGATATCGCCATTTTTGACAGGGATAATATTTTGCCCATCAAGGGATAAAATTGTGTCATTGGATACCCTATTGCCAATTTTAATTTTTATTTTATCATCCGAAGAAATTACAAAAGGCCGGCTATAAAGCATATGCGGGCAAATAGGGGTAATGGCTATCATTTTAGAATCCGGCTTTAATATTGGGCCGCCGGCGGAAAGGTTATAGGCTGTTGACCCGGTTGGCGTCGAAATAATAATGCCGTCAGCTTTATAAAAATCTATATATTCATCATTTACAAATAATTCTATACTAATCATATTCCTGAAAAAACCGCTCGATATGCATACATCGTTAAGCGCCACCAGCTCGTCGTTTTCTGTGTCGGAGCTAAGTGTATTTGCTTCCAGCATCATCCGGTTTTCTATGGTAAAATCGCCGTTTAGGTATTTTTCCAAAGACACGGCCCAATCATTCCGGTCAATATCCGTCAAATAACCCAGGCTGCCCAAATTTATGCCCAAAATAGGGATATTGTTAATTGCCGCATGTTTGGCTACTTTAAGTATTGTCCCATCGCCGCCAAGCACAAGCAGCAATTCTGCGTTAAGGTATATGTCTTTTATAGTGCAGCCGGTACTTCCGGCACCAATTAGCCGGCTAATATGGGAAGATATAAGCGGGTTATGCCCCTTTGACTTAATCCATTCAATTATATTTTTAGTAAAAACAAAACCGCTATCTTTATCTGCATTAGGGATAACGCCAATAGTTTTCATAGGACCACCTTTTATAGAGCAATTGTAATCTACTTATTTATAATTATACAATAATTTTTATAGAAATAAAACAAAGCAGCGTATTAAAATTTTACGCTGCCGGAATTTTTTAGAAACTATTTATATACACCATATTTTATAAAGCTTTCTATAAGCTTCATGTCTTTTAAAAAACTGTCCGCCCTTTCATTGGTTAAAATGTAATTGCCGTTAGAATCCCTAAAGTGGCTGTCGGCATAGCTATTTATAATCTTGAAGGTAAAGGTAAAGGCTTGTTCTTTGTCAATATTATCTTTTAAAACCGATTCATCAAATTTAGGGTATAATAAATTAAAAATATTGCCCAGGCCTTTGGAATAAAATTTTGAAACCTCAGGCAAGGTGTCCATAACCCTTTGGGAAAACAGGTCGGCCAAGAATTTTGCGGCCAATGGGTTTTCATACAGAAAATTAATTTTATTTATTGCCGCCATATAGAACACATTAAAAAAATCATCTTCACTATATAATGATATTTTTACCCTGTCAAAAATATTGTTTACTACAGATTCGGCGCATTCTAAGTATAAATTTTTTTTGTTCTTGAAATAATGGAATATAAGGCCCTTTGAGACATCCGCCTTTTTCATAATAGAATTTGTTGAAGCGAGCAGGTACCCGTTTTCGGCGAACTCTTCAAAGGCGGCCAATAATATTTTCTCTTTGCTATGGGGTTTGCTCTGGCCCGGCTGCTTTCCTCCCTTCGGTAAGCTCTTTTTCGTTTGCATCCTTAACAACGTATTCATTTTCGGAAAGCCCACCTTCCACTACATAATCTGTACGGAGCTCCATGCCTTTTTTTATTGGCGCCATAACTAATACGCCATCGCGGATAGCCCAAACCATATCTTTGCCGTCAACGCTAAAGACAGCTGTTTTAGGGACAGTTATGGCATTTGGCTCTTGGTAGTATATAAATTTAACGTCGACATCATAACCGGCTTTTAAAGCGTCGTTATCGTCTGGGGTAATAGTAACTTTAACGCGCTTTTCCTCTATCCCTAAACTGGAAATTTTTGTTGTCGCCTTATCATCTATTTTTGAGATCACGCCCGTCAAGGTTATATCCCCGTCCCGGCGCTTTAAAATTAATTCGGTTTCTTGCCCGATTTCTATTTCTTCTATATTATTGGTAGTAACAAAAACTTCGATTTCGTTTTTACGGGTTTCCAATATTTTTACTAAAGGGGACTGGGAATTGACAAAAGAGCTGCCCTTCATATACGAGCCCTCTATTTTTCCGCTAACCGGCGCCAAAATTGTATAGTCCTCTATCATATCTTCTACAGACTCGATATTTACTTGGCAGCTATCAATTAATGCCGCATAATAATCCTGCATAGAGCCGGTATAGGATTTTGACAATTGTTCATCGATGCCTTCAATCTGTACGGAAACCTGTTCCCTTTGTGAATCATAATATTCGCTTGTACTTGTAGGGTCGCCGGATTCAATAATCGAAAGCTGTTTAGATCCCTGTTCGATTAGGGCTTGTGAATCTTCAACTTGTTTTTCGTAATCAATAACCGCTTTTTTTGAGTCTTCCAATGCTTTTTCGGCATCTGCGACCGATTTTTTTGCCGCATCCAGCGCTTTTCTGGCCGCCTCAACAGAACGTAGGCTATTATCAAAGTCATTTTGTGATATGACTCCGTTTTCAAAAAGGATTGTAGCATTATTATGGTCGTTTTCTGCATTAGCCAAATCGTTTTCAGCGTATGTTAGGTTATTTTGCGTATATGTTAAGCTTTCTTCTGCATACGCGATATTATCGTTTGAGTTTTTTAATTTTTCCTGTGCATAAGCTAAGCTTTCTTCATATTGGCTGTTTATTGAGGTTTGTAATTCAACCTGGCTGCCTTTTGTAGAATCGGTGGAATTTTTTAAAGCGTCAATGCTATTTAGTTGTGCCTGTAAGTTTGATTTATTTGTGCTTAGCGCGTCTTTTTCTTTTTCCTCTTGCTGGTCAAGGTTGTCTATTTGGGCTTCATAGCTATCTATACTGGCTTCCAGCTCATCTATCTGCAGTTCTAAATCTGTAGTGTCTAATATACAAATAACGTCGCCTTCTTCAATATAATCTTCTTCTTCAACATGGATAGAGTCTATTTTGCCGGCCACCATGGTATAAACATCCACTTCCTCGGAAGGGGCGGCTTCGCCCTTTTCGATAAAATACATTTCTGCCGGGGCCTTTTCTGTAACAATGGTATCCACTGCAAGCGGCATAGATATATAATAGAAGGCTGCAGCCACAGCGCCAATGGCTGCAGCTACCGCTAAAATAATTTTTACGTTCTTTTTCATCTACTCTCTCTCCTTTAAAACTTCAACCATGTCAAATTTTTTTATATTGCGCGATGCGGTGAAGTTAGATATAAATACGGCGGCAATACAGCCAACAATTGCGTTTACATATGCTTCGGGCGGCGTATAGGTCGGGATCGAAAACATTTCAACCTCAATCATGTTTGACATCTGCAGCTTCAAAAAATCATTAAATGGGAACCCTAAAATAATGCCAAAAAAACATAGTACCCAATATTCAAAAGACATAATTTCCGATACTTCTTTTATCTGCAAGCCAAGTACACGTAGCGTTGCAAATTCCCGTTCACGCTCCGAAAGGGATATTACTGAAGTATTGTATATAATAGCGAATGCAACAATAATGGCTAAAATATTCATTACCCAAATAAGCCCTGTGTATGTGGAAAGCATATTTAAATAGGATTGCAAGGTCTGGGAAGAATTTTCGATTGAAGCTATATTTTTTCCGTCAATT
>JAITVM010000292.1 GCA_031285815.1 Clostridiales bacterium
CACTTGATAAATTTCTTCACCAGTATCAATTTGGGAATTAAAAACATACATAAACAATTCATCCCCACCATCTGGCAAATCATAAAAATTTATACTTGCTGTGCCGTCTACTAGCTCAATAGGAATATCAATTTGGGCCCCGTCTTGCGAAAAAGAAGCATTCTCCGAGCCGCTTTCGGTTTCATAAGTAAACTGGTATTCTTCTTCAATATAAGAATCCAATAACAAAGAAATATAATGCTCCCCGCCATCTAGGCTTTTGTCTTTGTTTCCATTAGCGTCTACTATATTTATAACTAATTTTGGGCTAAAGCTGCCCGCTGCAAAAACAATACAAGAATTAACCAAAAAAATACATACTAGCGTAAAAAATAAAAACTTACTTAATTTCCCCATGTTTTTTATACCCCTTTAAAATATTCTACTTTTGAACCCATCAAATATTTATGCCATCCACATCCCTACCCAAATATTATTTATATAAACCGAAGCCCATTAACTGGATTTAAGTAAAAGCTAAAGGCCAGTTAAAAGTAATTTAATCAAAGTATATATTTAAATTCTAAGTCAAATTAATTTCAATTTAATAATAATTTAAATACAAATAACATTATACCTAATACGGCTAAAATTTTTTAACCCCTTTTTTTATTAAGTTTTTAGATTTTTATATAATAAAAAAACCATTGCTAGTTTGAAATCCCTTTTCAAATTAGCAATGGTTTTTTATTTTAGCAGATTTAAATCACAAAATCGCTATGCCAAACGGGTTTGCTTTATTGCCTCCCCTTTTGCCTGGATGAGTTTAAATTTATAATTATAAATGACAAAGCAACAAAAACTAGAATTAATGGCACAAGAAATTTGTTGTCTGCCGTTGTCGGGTTGCCTTTACCATCTTGGCTTGTTTGGGACTCAGCAGCTTGCCCGCTTGTGCCTTCATCCGTAGCCTGCTCTTGCCCCCCCGAACTAAACGGGTCATAATTAGTAGAGTTATCGTTTGAAGGTTGGCTAGAACCCCCATACGGCGTAATCGATACAGGCGGGGTCAAGGATACAGAATACCCTAATACATTCCCTTCTGTATCATAAATAACATAATGCTCCTGTTCTGTGTCATATTCCGCAACCCTCTCTATACCATCTATCGTTATCGCAAATTGGCTTGTCTCAGATGCGGCAGGGTCGGCTTCTGTTGCGGTATTTGCAAACGGGTCAAAAGTTTCTTGGTTCAGTGTAGCTTCTTCGGCCGCTGGTTCAGCGCTAGTTGCTTCAACTTGAGAATTCGCCTCATCTGCAACATCCTCGAAGGGGTTAAAAAAATCTGCTAAAAAAACAGGCCCTGCTAATGATAAAATATTTGTAGCGGCAGCACTTACCATAATTTGCCCAAAACTAATTAATAAAACAAAAACTAGACTAACCCTCTTAATCATCATTACAACTCCTTTTTTATTATCTTTCTCCATTTGGGCATAATATATTAATTAAATTCCCATATAAATTTTATTCGGTTATTTTTGGTTTAATCTTAACAGATAAAAAAAATCCGCTAAAACGCGGATATAGGGTATTAGTTTATAAATTTCTTCATATTCTTTAAAGCTGACTTTTCCAGCCGTGAAACCTGGGCTTGGCTTATGCCGATTTCTTCAGCCACTTCCATTTGTGTCTTGCCCTCAAAAAACCTCAATTTTAAAATATGCTTCTCACGCTCATTAAGCCTTTTTAAGGCTTCGCTAAGCGAAAGGTTTTCGAGCCAATTTGCATCGGAATTTTTTTCATCGCTTACTTGGTCCATAACAAAAATTGCATCCGAACCATCAGTATATACCGGTTCGAATAAAGAAATTGGGTCTTGTATTGCATCTAGCGCAAAAATAATATCTTCTTTTGATATATCAAGCTCTTTTGCAATTTCTTCAATAGTCGGCTCTTTGGAATTTTTATTAGTCAAGGCTTCTTTCACTTGAAGGGCTTTATATGCGGTGTCCCGCAAAGACCTACTGACCCGTATGGAATTATTGTCCCTTAAATACCGCCTAATTTCACCAATAATCATCGGTACAGCATAGGTAGAGAATTGCACGCCATGGCTTATGTCAAAATTATCTATGGCTTTTATGAGGCCAATACAACCGACTTGAAAAATATCGTCTACATATTCGCCCCTATTATTAAATCTTTGGATGATACTTAAAACCAGTCTCAAGTTGCCGTGTATATATTTTTCCCGGGCAATTAAGTCGCCGTTCAAAAGCCTTTCTAGTAAATCCCTTTTTTCATCTGCTTTTAAGATCGGGAGTTTAGATGTGTCTACACCGCATATTTCAACTTTATTGTTAAGCATAAAAAAATCCCTCCGAAAATCTAACATATAGCAATCCCGGCTTGGTTTGATATCCCACAAGCCGAAAAAGTGAACGCTTAGGCGCATTTTAGGCGCTACCAAAAAGCCTACGTCAAACGGATCTGCTCTAAAAGCTGTTCTCTATATTATGATGTTCGGAAGGAAATAAAATTATACTTGGAATAATATTGTAAAATGTTACATCTTACACCAATCTACTCATTTCTTTCTTCAACCGGTTAATAATTTTCTTTTCTAACCTTGATATATATGACTGGGAAATTCCCAAAATATCAGCAACTTCTTTTTGTGTTTTTTCTTCGCCGTCTGACATTAAACCGAATCTAAGTTCGACAATCTTCTTTTCACGGTTTGAAAGTTTATCCATTGCTTTGTTAAGAAGGTCCTTATCAACTTCATCTTCTATATTTCTGGATATAACATCCACATCTGTCCCCAAAATATCGGATAGCAATAATTCATTGCCTTCCCAATCTACATTTAAAGGCTCATCAATAGAAACTTCTGTTTTTATACGCGAATTTCTTCTTAAGTACATTAAAATTTCGTTTTCTATACACCTCGAAGCATATGTAGCCAATTTTATTTTCTTATCAGTTTTAAATGTATTGATAGCCTTAATAAGCCCTATCGTACCAATAGAAATTAAATCTTCAACATTGATCCCTGTATTTTCAAACTTGCGGGCGATATATACAACGAGCCTTAAATTATGTTCAATTAAACTAGTTTTTGCGGCCAGGTCCTCACCCGTACCGAGCTTATCCAACAGCTCCGCCTCTTCATCTGAATTAAGTGGCGACGGCAATGTTTCTGAACCCCCTATGTAATGGATAGAACCTTCACCATCATGTTTCAGTTCAAGGAAAAATTTTTCTAAAACCGCCTTCGCTTTTAAGTAAAGCCCCCTCATAAAAAGCCCCCTCCTGCCATTCTTATATATTAGGCTTAATCATCTGCCTCAGGTAATGTTGTATAAAACTTCAGGGTTTAATAGCCCTTGATAAGAATTGTTATTGGATAATTTAAAATTATAGATGCCAATAATAATATTCTCCACAACAATATTTTTTTCATCAACACATATTTCAACCCGGTCAGGCTTAAAACCTAAAAGTATCCCATTTTCTTTGCCAATGCTGTTAAAAGGTATCAGCCTTATACGTTTGTAAAAATATTGCCCAGTATCGTTTAACAAAGCCATCAAATCATTTTCTTTATTTTCATAAAAAAGCACCTTAAGCTCGTTAGGCAAAAATTCTTTTATCGAATTAAACTCCGCTATAATAACAGGCGACTCTGTCAGGGGGTCAGATAATTGATTGCCGGTATCCACTAGCGCCCTTATTTCTTCATTATATTTATCAAAAAATATTTTTATATTATAAAATTTTTGTTTTTTAATAACATGCTTCCTATACCAGCCGACCGCGAATTTCAATAAAACATATGTCATACAGGAAACAGAAATTAATATTTTAAAAGAAAGGCCTTCTATATAAAAACCAACCATATTGCCAATTAAATTAGATATATTTGTATAGTAAAATAACGCAATGCCCATGCCCCCCACACAAAAAGACACTATGTTAAAAAGGGCAGTGTATTTTATGAACTCACGGATAGTTTTTGGGTCAAATGTAATTTTCACGCCTAATGCCAATATGGCCATTAGTATTGGCAAATTATAAAGGGGCCTTAAAAAGGGTATGAAAATCAGAAAACAAAATAGTAACGACGTAACAAGCCCACCAAAAAGCAACCTAAAAATGCTGCATTTTTGCTTTATTAGCTTGCCAACTATCCAGAAAATAAATGCATCCATTACAAAATTTATCAAAAAAACCACATCTGCATAAATCTCTACCAAACCTATACCCCCTATCTCCCTTATAAGTATATTATGATTATAACTAATCCCATTCAAATTATTTGTAATAAAAATAAATAATCCTATATTTTTAACGGACATAATACCCATGTTTTTTCATAATTATGCTATACTAAAAACTAGCAAGGCTTTAAATATGTGATGCAAGCAGGTGCCTGTTTTTGAATCAAGGGCCGGCCATGCTTTGTAGGGATACCACAAAACTAAGAAAAGCAAAGCAATTCAGAGGAATTACGTCAAAATAAGAGATAGGGGGTTTTATGGATGAGGAGAAAGGTCACCATATCGCAGGTTGCCCAAATAGCCGGGGTTTCTACAACTACTGTTTCAAGGGTAATGTCAAGAACCGGCCGTATTAGCCAAGCCACAAGGGAAAAAGTTTCCGCTATTATAGAGAGGCTGGAGTACCAGCCATCTGCAATCGCAAAAGGCCTTATAGAATCAAAAACCTATAATATTGGTTTAGTTTTGTCAGATAACACAGAAGACTACAGTTATTATGAAAATAATTTTATGCAATTATTTATTCAGGGGGCACATTCCTATTTAAATAAAAATAACTACGATATAGTTGTTATTGAAGGGCATGAAAATGATGAGAAATTTTTAGAGAAGATAATAAAAAAGCAAAAATTTGATGGCTTAATCCTGCTTAAAAATTTTAATTCCGCAAACAATATTTTAAAATTAAAAAAAATGAGCTTCCCTTTTGTTGTTATAGGGAAGCCTAATATACCTAATGTGAATTACATAGACATAAATAATTATGATACAGTTTATAATATTACAAGCCGGTTAATAAAATCATCCGGCAGCAATATTGGGTTCATGGGGTTTTATGATGAGCTTTTTCAAAATAAAATTAAAATCTCTGCTTTAAAGGCCGCACTTTCTGATAATAAGCTCGCATATAGCGAAAACCTAATTTATATGGGCAAAAATATTTTTGAAAGGCAGGCCTTTTTAAAGAGCTTTACCTCAGTAAAATCTAACAAAAGCATAATTTGCGCTGATAATGCCTCTTTAATTTATCTATTAGATTTTTGTAAAACAAATAAAGTCGCCATCCCAGATAATTTACAGGTAGTCACCTTTTCAGGAAGCGAATTTTTAAAGCTGCTGTCCCCACCTATTTCGGCAGTAGAATGCTCTGCTTTTGAAATTGGGCAAAAAGCCGCAATATTAATTCATAGCATACTAAATAAAATTGAAACACAAAATTATTATATAGTAGAGAACCAAATTAATTACCGCCAGTCAACCTTGAGCCCCTCTTAATTTTTGGAGGGACTCTTTTATTTTCTTTTCTACGCC
>JAITVM010000289.1 GCA_031285815.1 Clostridiales bacterium
ATTGACAGTTTTATTGAATCTGCCGAAAAAAGCGGGGAGACGGTTGGCGGCTACCTTGAAATACTTTTTAAGGGCAATAAAGATGCATACCTTGAAACAGCTTCCGGCTACCTATTAAACAGTTTGGAAAACACACTAAATGGCGGTGAATTTAAAAAAGCCTTAGGCTCTTTAATTAGTAACTCTTTAAATAATTTTATAAAAAATCAGGAAGCTGGCCGGTTTTCTGGGTTAATATTAGATAATTCACAAAAATATTTAGCGGGTTTTCAAGAAAGCTATATTAATAATGATGGCTTCAGGCTTTTTCTTTACAACAGCATAGATAAAATATTAGCCGGGGTTATTGAAAAAGATTATCTGCTAAAGGATCTTGTATCTGAAAAAAAGGCCAGCCAGATAAAATATTTTTTGTTTAATAATTCGGATAAGTTGGCAGAAATAATAAATAATTTTTTAATTAATAACCCAGATATTGAGTTTAAAATTAAAAGTTTGATCGAAAAAATTTTAGATGATAATTTTGGCAAGTTTATCTCTATATTTATAAGCGAAAACAAGATTTATTATAATATGAAAGAAGGGGTAATATCTTATTTAGCTTCGGAAGAAAATAAAGATGCCCTCTCGGGGCAGATTGATAAAATCGTAGATACTATATTAGGCAAAAAGCTTAATTCCTTTATTGAAAAAATTGACCAAGAGACGGTAAGCAATATTAAATCAGCGGTAATCATCAATTTGACTTCCGGTAATTTGAATTTTCCGGATAGCTTATTAAACTTTGTTGAGCAGAAATTAAAAGAATATGAAGGGCTTAGCATATATGATGTGCTTTTGAAAATTAATCCGGATTATGATATAATTTCCCTAAACTATATATCAAATTTTATCGGTTTTCTTTCCAAGGAAATAATAAAAATGGCTAGGGGCAATTATAGCCGGTACCTGGAGAAAGTTTTGGATATTAATGTGAGCCTGCTTTTGTCCAAATTAGATAAGCAAACCATAAAAAATATTAAGGCCCAGTTAATGCGTTTAGTCGATTATGTTTTAGGGAAAGGTATCTTATATGTTTCTGAAAATATGGATATCAGAAAAATTGTCGAGGGCAGGATCAACTCCTTTGAGATGAAAGAAGCGGAAAGTATTATTATTTCTGTAGTGGATAAAGAGCTGCAGGCGATTACAGTATTAGGCGGTGTACTTGGTTTTATTATTGCCTTGATACCGGCGTTGTTAGGTTAATTAAAGCAATTTATTTAAGTTGCTATAAGCCTTTAAAGCAATTTATTTAAATTGCTATACTTAAGGCAATTTATTTAAATTATTATAGTTGTTTCTAGGGGGCTACAGTATGGATTTTTATAAACTTCATAATGGCAGCGACATCCGGGGGGTTGCGTTGCCCGGTGTGGCTGGTGAGGAAGTTAATTTAACAGAAGAGGCAATAACAAAAATTTCTGCGTCATTTGCTATCTGGCTTAAAAAAAAGTTAAACAAAGATAAATTAAGGGCTGGTGTTGGCCATGATTCGCGGCTTTCTGCCGAAACATTAAAAAGCTATGTTATAAATGGCCTTATGGGTGCAGGCGCAGAGCCAGTTGATTGTGGGCTTGCGTCAACCCCGTCTATGTTTATGTCTACTGTTTTTAAAGAAACGGGGTTTGATGCCGGGATAATGATAACTGCCAGCCATCTGCCCTTTAACCGGAACGGGCTAAAATTTTTTACGAAAAATGGCGGGCTGGAATCAAATGATATTAAAGAAATATTAGGGATAGCCAATGATGTTGAAATAAATTGTGTTGGCAACAAAAACCACATAGTGGAAAAATTTGATATAATTGAAGTATATAGCGGGTTTTTGCGTGATAAAATCATATCTGAGGTTGGGCCGGGCTGCCCGCTTAAGGGGCTTCATATTGTGCTTGATGCGTCTAACGGCTCCGGCGGTTTTTTTGCGTCAAAGGTGCTAGGGCCCCTTGGGGCGGATACGTCTGGCAGTATTTTTTTGGAGCCGGACGGAAATTTCCCAAACCATAAACCCAACCCCGAAGATTCAGAGGCTATGATGTTTATTAAAGAAGCCGTGCTTAAAAATAAAGCGGATTTAGGTATAATATTTGATACTGATGTGGATAGGGCGGCAGTTGTTTTTTCAAATGGCAGCGAAATAAACCGGAACAAAATTATAGCACTGGCATCTGCAATTGTACAAAAAAGCCACCCAAATTCGATAGTCGTTACAGATTCCGTAACCTCTAACCATTTAACCGAGTTTTTAGAGTCGGGTTTAAATTTAACACACCACCGTTTTAAGCGTGGTTATAAGAATGTTATTAATGAGGCAATACGTTTAAACGAAGGTGGCATAAAATCCTATTTAGCTATTGAAACATCGGGGCATTGTGCATTCCATGAAAATTATTTCCTTGACGATGGCGCATATTTGTCTGTAAAAATATGCATAGAAGCGGCTAAGGCCTTGCAAAATAATTCTAAACTAGAATATTTAATACAATCCTTAGGGGAGCCGAAAGAAAGTTTTGAATATAGGGTCAAAATTAATACCGGTGACTTTAAAGCCTATGGCAAAAAAGTTTTGGAAGGCTTTGAGGCTTTTGTTGATGCTAACCCGGATTTTGAACAAAGCAATAGTTATGAAGGGGTTAGGGTTTTATTTGATAAGGGCTTCCTGATGTTAAGGATGTCGCTGCATGACCCCCAGATAGCAATTAATATTGAATCTGATGAATTAGGTGCAAGCGGCGAAGTAATGCTTAAAATAAGAAAATTTATTGAGGGCTATAATAAATTAATATGGGTGTAGTGGCCCTTAGTTATATATCAGCTTGTTGAAGAAAGGTGATAGAGAAAATGAAAATCGCTTTAGGCAGTGACCATGGCGGGTTATCGCTAAAAGATGAAATTAAAGGGTATTTAAATTCCAAAAATATAGAGGTTTATGATTATGGCACATTTACGGAAGACGCTGTTGATTACCCAGATATAGCAAAGCCGGTATGCGAAAGTGTTTTAGCCAAGCAGTTTGATTTTGGCATATTAGTTTGCGGCACAGGCATCGGCATCTCTATTGCCGCCAACAAAATAAAAGGCATACGTGCCGCCTGTTGTTCTGATGGCTATACTGCAAAACTAACAAGGAGCCATAACGACGCTAATATATTATGCTTAGGCGGGCGCGTAATTGGGCCGGGGTTAGCTTTTATGATAGTTGATGCCTTCTTAGGCGAACAATTTGAAGGCGGCAGGCATAGCCTAAGGATAGAGAAAATTAATAGGCTTGAAGAAAATGGGCGCTAAACGTTTTGTGCAGGCGGCAATTTTATTTCCTGGGAAAATTGCCATGTGGTCAATTTTATTGCCAATAATTTTGTGTTCATGCTCAAAACCGCAAAGCCTCGCCCCACCGCCGGAACAAAACTTTGCACAAGGGAAGCACGAATACACAATCGGCATTGCCTCTTCTTGGGGGGAAACAGAATATGCCGCCCAGGTTTATAACGATATTTTAAAATATGCAAAAAATTACCCTATGTTTGAAATTAAATATTCTAATACTTACATGAATAATCAATCCCAAATTGAGCAAATTAATGATTGGCTGAACATAGGTTTAGATTTGTTGATTGTTGTGCCTGGGGATTCGCGGGCGCTAAATAACACAATAAATAAAACAATGCATGATGGCATACCTGTTATTCTATTAGGCGCAAATATAAATGGCGATGGGTATAGCCAATATATTGGCGTAGATTATTACCAATTAGGCAGTTCGGTAGGGAAATATATTAGCCAGCATTTTTTGCAAAGAGGCGGCACTGTGCTGGAAGTGCAAGGGCCAAGCGGGTCGCTAATTTCGTCTAATATCCATGGCGGGCTAAAAAATGAGCTTGGCAGCAGTTTAATATCACAAATTGCAAATTGGGATGCTGATTCGGCGAAACAAATTGCCGATAAAGTTTTTGAAGGTGGCCAGGAGATTGATTTAGTGGTTGGCCACAATGACGAGTTAACATATGGTTTTCTGGAGGCGGCTAAACAAAAAGGCAAAGATGGTATTATTTATATAAGTGCCGGCGGTTTAGGCGAGCCTACTTTAGGGCAGGGGCATATAGAAGATAAAAGCTTTGCTTTTGCGGTTAAAATACCAACGGGCGTAAAGGAAGCATTTGATTCTGCCTACGGTATTTTAGTTGATGGTGATATACAAAAAAATATTTTTCTTTCGCCGGAGTTCATAACGGCTGAGTAAAAATATTTAGCCTAAGCCAAACAAATTTTCCTTAACCCATATAAACGGTATTTTAGTAAAGGTGTGTAATACGATTGGAAACCCAAGAAATTCTGTTAGAAAAGCTATCGTTAGTAGAAGGCAAGAAATTATTAGAGAATGAAATTACAGCCATAAAAGAAAAAATTGGGCTATTGAAAAAGTCGGTTATTTTTTTTGTTGGCCATAATTTAAATGTTGTTGGGGTAGATAGCGAATTTAAAATTGATTGCTATTATGATTTGGATTTTGTGGGGCAGCTTGTAGGCTATAGCCAATACACATATTTAAAGGGCACGTTCCCTAAAACCTTTGAAGAAAATTTTTTGCGTGATTTTGTGCTAAGCGGTGCTGAGTTCAAGGAACGCTTTGAGACAAACCAAACAGCTTTTTTAGTTAAGGTTTTAGAGTATTTTAGTTTTGAGCAAAAAAATGAGCTTTTGAGTTTTTTGCTTGGCCTTGTTATTAGCGGGAACATAGGCAAGATACGCAAGGTGTTGAAAAATTACGAGAACATTTATTTGGTTGGGGATTTAGCACTTTGTGGTGCATATAAAGAAATAATCCAAAAACAATTTGATATAAACACTGTTATGGTTAGCGGCTATAGCGGCCATGTATTTGATAAAGGGGCGGATATAATAAACCCGTATTGACTTGGCGGGTTGTTATATTTATTAAATATTTGAGGGGGTGCCTTTAATGCCAAAATTTTTTAAAATAACTATATTATTTATTGCGTACTTATTTATGTTTTCATTGCAGCTAGGTGCCAGCAGTGCGGATAGCAGCAATGGAAAAATAAAAATTACGGTTAACAATAAACTTATCAAAAGCGACGCAGAGCCTTTTATAGATTCTGAAGGTAGGACAATGGTCCCATTAAGGTTCATAAGCGAAGCTTTGGGCTGCAGGGTTGAATGGTATGGGGATTTGCGTATGGCGGCTATTGATACGCCAAACAAAGATACATTGATTTTTGAAGCCGGTACAAATAAATATTATTTGAATTATGGAAAGGCTTCAATTATGGACACAAAGACTGTGGTCGTTTCTGGCCGCGCCTATGTGCCTTTAAGGCTTATTGCCGAAAAGTTAGAGTTTAATATTAATTGGGACAATAAAACCAAGACTATAAATTTAACTAAGTGAAATAGCCCCGGTAAAAAATAAGCGCCTGCTAACCCTAAAAATATACTTAGGGCTAGCGGGCGTTTATAATTAATTAAATATTTACAAAATAAAGGTTCTTTATTATATTTGAAATATTGATATCTGATAGCCGCAAATCTGAAAAATAGCCGCTGTTCTCGGTCTCACCCTGTTCCAGTAAAAATTCGTCATAAGTTATTTCGCTATTGTTATTATTTTCATACAAATAATATTTACCATTTTCCTGGCTTAAATATGGTTTTGAAACTATCTTGCCTGATTCGACTGAAACATAGGATATTAAAAGCCCTGTGCCATAAGAATATGCCAGTAGCTCGCCGTCAAACCTGTTAAATAAAAACCTTGTTGCGTTAACAAAATTGTTTTGGCTATCTAATTCGGTTTCGTTAAAAGTATAGATTTTAGTATTTAATAAGGTTTGATATAAGGCGCCGGGGGTTACAGGTTCTAAATTTTTCTCCGCAACAAATAATTCTGGGGCATTATCCGAATCAATATCTTGCAGGGCGAAAAGTTTATTTTTGCCAAGGTTATCCGGGGTTGAAAGAAGCTCAAGGTAATTAGGGTTATTTATATATTCCCTGGGGCTGTCATAATTATAATGGGTAATCTGGTTTAGGCCATTATAAATTAGCTGGCTCCTGTCTTGTTTTAAAATGGCGTTTTTAAAGTAAATATTTTCTTTGTCAAAGCCTATGGCCGGGCCAAGTGCTTTGCCTTCACCGGAAAAGTCGAAATAACCGGTTAAATCCCCGCCGGCCAAACCGCATTTGAGTACATAAGAATTATCAACTACAATATAGGCATCCCTGCCGAAAATACTAAGGCTTGTATATGGTGTGGTTTCTGTGATTTTTCTGGAATTCCCGGCTATATAGTTATATTCGTAAAGCCCAAGCAAGTAAGGGTTATCTGCCCCGGCTTGTGTATAATATATATTTTCGTCATAAATAAAATAGTTTTCCAGCTTGTCCGGCCCTGCCCCCAGAAGTATATACGAGCCCCTATCGTTTTCGGCGATACAAAGCTCTTTTGTACCATAATATTCAATTGTGAAAAGGGTTTTCCCATCTAAAAAATAAAATTGCGTGTTAAATACATTATAAGTTGAATCTACTGGTTTTTCGGCAAACTTATAAACACTTTCGCCTGCCAGGTCACAATTGTAAATTGTCAAATATTTATTTGCCTGGCCGCTGGTAGATTCAAGTTCAATAAATTTTAAATAATTATTTTTGCTGTCACGTGCGCTTGCTTCAACAATAGCGGAGTAAAAAACAGATTCGGTTTTTTGGTCGATACCGAAATTAAATATATTGCCCGCTATTAGGATGGGGCTGCCCCCATTAATATTTATCCGGTATAAATCATATGTGCCGCCGGGTTTTGGTTTGGTATAAAAAATAAATTCTTGGCCAACATAAAAACTGTCAGCTTTATCAGTATGTAAAATAGTTTCCTCGCCGCCGTTTAAGTAATCGATTTTTATTATTTCGTTTTCTGTAATTGCATAAATATAATTGCCTTGATAAAAAAACTGTTTAGCTTTTTTAGTGGAAGCGGCTATACTGCGCCCGGTTACGTCTGAATAATCCGGATTAACTAAAATATTTTTGGTGCTTTGGCCAATATAAATAAGTTTTTCGCTGTCATAATATTCGGTATACCCGAAACCGGTTTTTATTTCTTCAGTTTCTACAAATTCCGGTGTTTCCAGTACTAATGCCTCAGTTGGGGCGGGTGGTGTAGCTATGGCAGGCTCCACTACTGTTTCAGCGGCCTCTGTGGCTGGGTAGAAAAACCCTTGCAATACACTGAAAACATTATTACTGGCCAGAAAATAGGCAAGCGCCGCCGTCACGAGCAAAAAACCAGCAATAGTTAATAAAGCCCAAAGTACTGTTTTAATTGTGGCTTTCTTTTTTATTTTTTTTCCGCAGTTCCCACAAAACTGTGAACCGGTGGGCAACTCATGCCCGCATTTTTTACATTTCATGCCTATGCTGCTGGCCGGGCCAGCAGCCCCACCTCTTTTCATATTTTATTATTAATTTATAAAATTTCAATTATTTATTTATTATATATGATATACTAAATAAAAGTCGAAATAAAGACATATAGTTTTAAAACAGCCAAACCCAGGCAGGCTTTTCGCGGGGCTTGGCGAATATTTAGGCTTGCTGCTGCAGTTTTGAAAAACATATTATGCCCCGGTTATTTTTAGGGCTGCTATATCTGTTTCAATGGAGGGAACTATGCATAATTTAATCAAATACCTTGAGAAACCAGAAAAAATAAATTTGCTGAAAAAACTTTCAACCGGCTATTTAAATATAGGGGCTATCTTTAGTGATGAAAGCGGCGCTTTTGTTACCCCCTGCGAGCCAAAAATGAATCAAAACGTATCCATAAAAATTAGGGTGGCTAAAAATAATGCCGGCTGTATTTATATAAATTTTGATGATGAAAAAAAATTAATGGGTTATTTTTATTCCGATGAAATTTTTGATTACTATAACATTAGCCTGGATTATAGCAAGAAACAGCTTAGTTATTATTTTACCATAGAAAGGGGCGGAAGGGTTTATTATTTCAATAAACGTGGGGTTTTTACAGATTTAGACCAAACCTATAATTTTAAAATAATCTATGGTTTTGAGACGCCCGATTGGGCAAAAGGCGCCGTAATGTATCAAATTTATGTTGACAGGTTTTATAACGGCGACCCTTCTAACGATGTTGTTGACAATGAATATTTATACCTTGGGCGCATAGCCAAACAAATTAAGGATTGGGGCGAGCCTGTTAAGCCAGACGATATCTGTAATTTTTATGGCGGCGACCTTAAGGGTGTAATTAATAAAATACCATACCTTAAAGAAATTGGCATAGAGGTTATTTATTTTAACCCGGTATTTGTATCGCCGTCAACACATAAATATGACATACAAGATTATGATTATGTTGACCCGCATTTAGGCATAATTATTCAAGATACGAAAAAACCTTTGAGCAACAATAAGCTGTTAAACAGGTATGCCTCTATGTATATGGAGCGTACTACGGATAAGCTGAATTTAGAGGCCAGCAATAAATTAATTATTTCGCTAATCGAAATCGCCCACCAAAATGGCATTAAGGTAATTTTGGATGGGGTTTTTAACCACTGCGGCGCGTTTAATAAATGGCTGGACAAAGAAAATTTTTATTTTATGAGCGGGTACGAGCCCGGTGCTTACAGGGGGGAAAATAGTAAATACCATAACTATTTTAAATGGTACGACTCAAACTGGCCTAATAACGACTGTTACGATGGCTGGTGGGGCCATGATAACCACCCGAAATTAAATTTCGAAGGCTCTGAAGAACTATATAATTATATTTTAAAGGTTGGGGCAAAGTGGGTTTCGCCACCTTTTAACGCAGATGGCTGGCGGCTTGATGTTGCTGCGGATTTGGGCTCTAGCAAAGAGTTTAACCATAAATTTTGGCGCGATTTTAGAAACTCCGTAAAAGGGGCCAACCCGGAAGCAGTTATCTTAGCCGAGCACTATGGCGACGCCCAGGACTGGCTTCAAGGCGACCAATGGGACACCGTTATGAATTATGATGCTTTTATGGAGCCCTTAACTTGGTTTTTGACCGGTATGGAAAAGCATAGCGAAGAATTTAAGCCGGATATGTATAGAAACGGCATGGTTTTTGAGAACACAATGCGTTATTTTATGTCGCGCTTAAGCTACCAGTCGCTTTATTGCTCCATGAACCAGCTTTCAAACCATGACCATTCAAGGTTTTTGACCAGGACAAATTTGACAGCCGGCCGCCTCCATACAAAAGGCCACGAAGCCGCCGGCCAAAATATAAATTTATCTGTTATGTTAGAGGCCGTTATGTTCCAAATGGTTTGGCCGGGGGCACCGGCTATATATTATGGGGACGAGGCCGGGCTGGTAGGCTGGACAGACCCGGATAACCGGCGCACATTCCCTTGGGGCAAAGAAAACAAAGTTTTATTAGCGTTCCATAAAAAAATAATTGCTTACCATAAACAGTCTATGGCTATAAAAAAAGGCGCAGTATTATTTTTATACACGAACTACGGCATTTTAAGCTTTGCGCGCTGGTTTGGTGAAGAAGGCGCCGTGGTAATACTAAATAACAATGACAAAGAGGCCTGCTTAGAAATACCGGTCTGGAAAGCCAATATAAAGAAAGATTCAATTTTATACCAAGTTTTAGCTACAGCTAATGATACATTTTATGAAAGCAACGAGCAGTTTATTGTTAAGGATGGGATGCTGAATATAACTATGCCGCCGTATAGCAGTATTTTGTTGGCGAACCTAATTAATAATTGATTCAAATAAGCTTTATGTGCCCATTTTAGAATAAGCAGTAAAGCATAAACCTCCCTGTTAGAAAGTATATTATATTATAAATATAATTTTAAAAATATTATAACTGGGAGGCGGCACATGTTTAAAAGGGTTACCCTTGCAATGATTATGATGCTTTTTGTTTTATCGGCCTGCAACTCTAAAAGGGCGGAAGCCCCACAATCCACCTATGAACAGATACAAAAGAAATTGTCTGGCTTACAGACTTATAAAAGTGAAGCTACTGTAAAATATGTTTCGAACAAAGATGCAAACGAGTACAATACGCTACAGCATTGTAAGATTACGGGGGAATATAGGGTTGAAGTAATAGGGCCACAAAACGTGGCTGGCAATGTGACTTTATTTGACGGGCAAAATATTGGGCAGTTTAACCCTAAAATAGGGGCGGAGCTGCGGCTGGTAAAAGCAGAGGCAAGGGACAGGAGCGAGATTTTTTTAACCAGCTTTATAAGGAATTATTTTAACTCCGACGAGACATCTGTAAGCGTATCAAACTTAGGCGATACGGACTGCACCGTTTTAGAGGCGGTAGTGCCCGGCGGGCACCCTTATTTAACTAATGAAAAGCTTTGGGTCGATAATGATACAAAAATGCCTGTGCGGCTTGTAGTCTATGACCCGGAAGGTGTAGAGCGTATTGTGGTTACATATAAAACTTTTGAATATAATATAGAGCTTGAAGATTCGCTTTTTAGCGTGTAATAATTTGGCAGTATAGCTTAAAGGGCTTTTTTTGTAAATATATACTATAATTTTTTTATTTAAAAACAATTAAATTTAAAAATCGTATATGGAAACATGAGATAAAATGTTGTAAAATATATAAGTGAACAGTGTGGCTTTTGAGTACGCATTTTGTAGTGTATTATAGCAAACCCGTTTGGCAGATGTATTTTGGCTAGGCTAGTGCGCCCGCTTTTCCGGCTATAAAATACCAAGTCAAACTGGAATTGCTATATGTTTTTTGTATAAACCTAAAGAAAGGGCTGAAAAATTTTTGCTTGAGTATCAACGTGTTTGGGCGGAAATAAACCTTGACAATATTGCCCATAACACTAAACTGGTTAGAAAAAATATTTCTGAAAAAACTAAGATCATGGGGATTGTTAAAGCGGATGCTTATGGGCACGGATGTGTTGAGGTAAGCAAAACGCTTTTATTTAATGGCGTTGATATGCTTGGGGCAGCTATTGTTGATGAAGGCGTTTTAATCCGTAAAAATAATATTTTAGAAGAGGTCCTCATTTTAGGTTATACACCGCCACAAAAATTATCTGAGGTCGCCCTGTATGGGTTAACGCAAACTGTGTTTAGTTTTGATATGGCACAAAACTTATCTGATATTGCGAAAAAATTAAATAAACCTGTTGATATCCATATAAAAGTTGATTCCGGTATGGGGCGTTTGGGGTTTTTGCCCAGCGGCGAATCGGTTAAGGAAATTATAAAGATATCACAAATGCCGTTTATTAATATAACTGGTATTTATACACATTTTGCGGAGTCAAATAAGCTGGGCAGCCCGTTTACCGGCCTACAGTTTAATATTTTTACAGATTTTTTGGATAAACTTAGCCCATTAAACATAAGGGCGGCACATTGTTCTAATAGCGGGGCTATTTTGGCAAATAATAAGCATAACCTTGACATAGTGCGTGCAGGGGTTATATTATATGGGTTGTTGCCATCTGATGATTTTAGCAATTTTGATTTAAGGCCTGCTATGAGTTTGAAAACTCAGATTTCATACATAAAAGAGCTCCCTAAGGGGGCCAGCGTTGGTTATGGCCGTACATATTTTACAAGTAAAAAAACGAAAATAGCTACAATACCTGTCGGGTATGCGGATGGGTATTTAAGGAGTATGGGTAATAAAGGCAGGGTCCTTATTAATGGCGAATTTGCAGATGTGACCGGGGGCATTTGCATGGACCAGTTTATGGTGGACGTCACACATATTGAAGGGGCCGCGCCTGGGGATTTAGTTGTTCTGTTCGGAAGCCAGTCCGGGGCAGAAATAACTATAAATGAGGTTGCCGCATTGCAGGGCACTATTAATTATGAAATAGTTTGCAACATCGGCAAACGTGTCCCAAGAGCCTATATGAAAAATAACCGTATTATGAAAACTATAACACATGTATAAATAAGTTACAAAACGGCCAGACTATATTCAAAAGTTAAAATAACTTTTACCCTTACAAAGATAACAGTTTTGTGATTATTTAGAAATTATTGGATAGCAATATGTTATACTAATGTAATTTTGATAGGTTATAATGCATATTATCGTAAATTTTGAAAGGGGTTTTAATAATTTTGATTCTTTATTTTTAATAAAATAAAGATAGTTCGGAGTGTGAATTTAGTGATAGTAAAAAGAGGAGACATATTTTATGCGGACCTTAGCCCCGTAGTCGGTTCTGAACAGGGCGGCATAAGGCCTGTACTAATAATTCAAAATGATGTTGGGAACAGATATAGCCCTACTGTTATATGTGCAGCCATTACATCGCAAATAAACAAAGCTAAATTACCTACCCATGTTGAGATAGATTCCAGCAATGTTACGCTAGTTAAAGATTCGGTTGTCTTAGTAGAGCAGATAAGGACAATTGACAAAAAGCGTTTGCGCGAAAAAATTTGCAGGTTGGAAGAAGAGCTTATGTTAAAAGTTGACAAGGCATTAATGGTTAGCTTGGGTTTATTGTAAGTACATAAAGTTTTTTAATTTAATAACTGTAGAGCAAAAAGTCAGTGGGCTATGTTGGTTTTTTAACGTAGCTCATTTGTTTTTTAAACGGGAGGGAAAATTAAATGTCAACTGAATATATAGAACCTGTCGATAATAAAGTAACAGTGTTGCCACCAAAAAAATACGCTGCGGTATTCCATAACGATGATATAACGCCTTTGGCATTTGTTGTTAAAATCCTTGAGAATGTTTTTGACAAAACACCGGGGGAGGTAAACAATATAATTGCCGCCGTACATAAAAATGGCAGTTGTGCGGCAGGTGTTTATACATATGACATCGCTATGACAAAAAAAATTCAGACGGATAAGCTCAGTAAAATAAATAAATACCCGTTAAAAATAACTGTCCGGGAGGCAGAGGGTTAACCAGTAAAGGCCAAAAATAATTTTATGCCCGGCATAAAAATGTCCTTGGCCGGATATAAGTTTCCTGGCTTGTTTGAAAGGAGAGAATCCGTTGGGGAAAACGGTGAAGTTATGAATTTAGATACAATATGTAACCAAATATATATTGTTGCCAGAAATGAAGCGAAACTACAAAAGCACCAGTATATTACACCCGAGCATTTTTTATACGCGTCGCTTATGTTTGATATAGGAAAAGAATTGATAGAAAATTCTGGGGGCAATGTGGCCCAGATAAATAAAGACCTCCAGCTTTTTTTCAAACAAAATTTAAACAAGTTGCACGAGGAGGGGCCTGCCGAGTCTTTTTTATTGATAGAAATGTTTGATATAGCAGCTAAGCAGGTTTATAACAGCGAAAAAAATATTATTACTTTAGGAAACCTTGTTATGGCTATTTTTTCTTTAAAGGATAGCTATGCTTCTTATATATTAAAGAAGAATAATGTGGACAGGCTCACTATGATACGGTTTATATCACAAGAGGCGAAAACAAAAGTATCTTATTCGCCATTGTTTGATAAGCCTGTACAAGAAAAAACTTCAGGCGTAAAGGAAAGGGAAGGCGTTTTTTTAGAGCGCTTTGCATATAGTTTGACGGAACGCGCCAGGAGTAGCCAGCTGGACCCTGTTATTGGCCGTGAAGATGTGCTTGAGCGGACAATACAAGTTTTATCAAGGCGTGTGAAAAATAACCCGATACATGTTGGGTACCCAGGCGTTGGTAAAACGGCGGTAGTTGAAGGCCTTGCGCAAAAAATTGCGGAGGGCAGTGTACCGGATAAGCTTAAGGGTGCTGATATTTTTTATGTAGATATGTCCGCAATTTTGGCGGGCACTAAATATAGGGGGGATTTCGAGGAGCGTTTTATTAAGCTGATCGAAATAATTTCTAAATATAATAACCCTATTATCTACTTAGACGAAATCCATAATATTGTCGGTGCCGGCGCTGTATCAGGCGGGGGCATGGATGCTTCGAGTATACTTAAGCCTTATTTATCTAAAGGCAAGATAAAATTTATAGGCTCTACAACATATGATGAATTTAAAAAGCATTTTGAAAAAGATAAGGCGCTGCTGCGCAGGTTTCAAAAAATAGATATAGAAGAGCCCTCTATTAACGACAGCATAGAGATTTTAAAAGGCGTTAAAGAAAAATATGAATCATTTCATAATGTCATATACGGCAGTGAAATTTTAAAGCTGGCATGTGAATTATCGGATAAATATATTAACGACAGGCACCTTCCGGATAAGGCAATAGACGCCATAGACGAGACGGGCGCGTTTTTAAGGATGCATAGCCCGGGCGATGAGCCGGTTATTGTTACAAGGAAGGATTTAGAGCGCACTATATCGCTTATGTCAAGGGTGCCCACCGATTCTGTTTCCGCAGACACAATTCAAGATTTAAAAGGCCTTGATGGAAGCTTAAAAACCTGTATTTTTGGGCAAGACAAAGCCATAGCGGATGTGGTAGATGCTATAAAGCTATCGCGCTCGGGGCTTAAGGACGAAAACAAGCCTGTTGCGTCATTGTTATTTGTTGGGCCCACCGGCGTTGGGAAGACAGAAGTGGCAAAGCAGATTTCGGAAAAATTATCGATTAAGCTTTTGCGGTTTGATATGTCAGAATATCAAGAAAAACATTCGATTGCTAAATTAATCGGTTCGCCGCCCGGCTACGTTGGTTTTGACGAAGGCGGGATATTGACTGAAGAGATACGGCGCAACCCGCATTGCGTGTTACTGCTTGATGAAATTGAAAAAGCCCACCCAGATGTTTTTAATGTCCTTCTGCAAGTTATGGATTATGGGACATTAACAGATAATATTGGCAAGAAAGCGGATTTTAGAAACGCCATTATTATAATGACCTCAAATGCCGGGGCGAGGGAATTAGGCAGGCCGCTGATCGGGTTTGACAACAGGTTTTATTCGGAAGGCGAAATAAATAAAGCGGTGGAAAAAACTTTTTCGCCGGAGTTTAGGAACAGGCTTGACGGGATAGTTGTATTTAATAATATAAATTTAGAAATGGCTATTAATATAACTAGGAAGGGCCTTAGTTTATTAGGCGGGAAATTAGCTAAAAAGAATATTTCCCTGGAAGCTACAGATGAGCTGGTTAATTATATTGCAGAGAAAGGCTTATCTAATAAATATGGCGCAAGGGAAATTTTGAGGGTTATAAATAACGATATTAAAAAATTATTGGTTGATGAAATCCTGTTTGGGGATATTAGAAAAGGCGGCGTGTCTATTCTGGATTATAAATCCGGCGAAATTTTGTTGTCGGTAAAGATGCCCGCTGGGATGGAAGTTTAATAAACCACCGAATAAGCATTTGCCCCTTTTAGGGGCATTTTTGCTGTATTGAAACGCGGGCGCAATCTTATAAAAATAAAAAAAGGGGGGGCTCCACCGTGCAATGGAGGAGTGCCCTCTTTAAATCTGAAGCGTATGGCAAAGGCACAAAACCTTCTTGATTTTATCTTTTCTACAAAGGTTATTCAAAAATTTATTTTTAATACGCTTGGATTTACCCTGTCAGCGGCTTAGAATAGGGGTTTGTCAACAGGACCAAATTTTTACATGGCCTTTTTGCTATTTCAGTTCTTGGTAATAATTAGTTTAATAATTGGTGTCCAATTGTCTTCTCTCTCATAGAGTTTTAACATTTGGTTTTTAAAGTCCTTGACATTGATAGATACTGTTTCAAAATCATCTCCTTGTTCAATGTTAATACTTAACTCAAAGTTCATAATGGAGTCAATAGCAAGTGCACTTTCGAAAAACTTTTGAAGTCTCTGCATTCTTGACTCCAGACTCTCTGCTGAGTCGAGGCGCGTGTTACCGACTATTATTTCTATGCCATCTCCACTCAATAAGCATTCAGCATTGATGTCCAAAGGATCATCAGTTAGAAACTGTTTAGAATCTTTTTAACAAA
>JAITVM010000314.1 GCA_031285815.1 Clostridiales bacterium
GAGCCAAGGTTGCATACCATTCGTATATTAAGATGCTGGATATTTTAAAAAATAATAACCAATTGGATTTATATTTTGATATAGAGCTCCCCCTCGTAGATGTTTTAAAGGACATGGAGGTTCACGGTATAAAAGTTGACAAAGCGGCACTTTTAGAATATCAAAGTATGCTTTCAGAGAAAATTAATTCCCTCACAGATGAAATTTATGAACTGGCGGGCGGGGCCTTTAATATAAATTCGCCTCAACAGCTAGGCCCCATTTTATTTGACAAATTAGCCCTGCCCAGTTCGAAAAAAACTAAAACAGGTTATTCCACAAACCACGATGTTTTGGAAAAGCTGCGCCCTTACCACCCAATTATTAATTTAATCCTTGAATATAGGACTATGACAAAATTAAAATCGACTTATGCCGACGGCCTTTTAAACACCATTTCTGAAGATGGCAAGATATACAGTACATTTAACCAGGTAATAACCACAACCGGGCGTATAAGCTCAACAGAGCCAAATTTACAAAACATCCCTATCAAAATGGATATTGGGCGCGAGCTCCGGAAAGCATTCATCCCAAGCAGCAGCGAATATGTTTTTTTAGACGGCGACTACAGCCAAATCGAGCTGAGGGTGCTCGCACATATTGCAGGCGACCAGACAATGATAGGCGCTTTCTTAAACCATGAGGATATACACAGGCTTACTGCGTCACAAGTTTTTAATACGCCTATAGAGCTGGTTACGCCAAAACAAAGAAGTAATGCTAAAGCCGTTAATTTTGGCATCGTATATGGGATATCCGCGTTTAGTTTAAGCCAGGATTTAAATATTACAAAAAAAGAGGCTGAAAAATATATTAATGGCTATTTTGAAAAATACCCTATGGTAAAAAAATACCTTGATTCGGCCGTAAGCTCCGCAACAGAAAACGGCTATGCCGAAACCCTTTTTAATAGGCGCCGGGATATGCCCGAATTAAAATCCAGCAATTTTAACCTACGGTCCTTTGGCGAAAGGGCCGCCATGAATATGCCAATACAGGGCACTGCTGCAGATATTATTAAAATAGCCATGAACCGCGTCCATTCACGTATAAAAGAAGAGCACCTTGACGCAAAATTAATCCTTCAGGTCCACGACGAGCTTTTGATTGAAGTAAATAAAAAGCATGCCAAAAAGGCTATGAAGATATTTAAATACGAAATGGAGAACGCATTTAAGTTGAAATCTAAGCTCGAAGCGGATTTTTCATCCGGCCCCAATTGGTTTGAGGCAAAGTAGGTGTATTTTATGGAAAAGCCAATAATAGTTGGCCTTACAGGCAACTCCGGCAGCGGCAAGACAAGCGTTGCCGCAATTTTAGAAAAACGTGGCGTGCCTGTTATCGATTGTGATAAAATTGCTAAAGAAATTATGCAAAAGGGCTCAAGCTGTTATTATGAAGTAATAAATTTTTTTGGCGGGGGGATTTTAGGCCGCACTAAAGATATAGACCGGGCCGCCTTGGGCGATATTGTATTTAACGATAAAGATAAACTCAGCAAACTAAATTATATTACACACCGTTATATTATAAGTGAAATTTGTTTGAAGTTAGAAGAAATACTTTCGCGCCAGGGGCCATATAGATATATTGTTATCGATGCGCCAGTTTTAATCGGGACGGGGCTGCAAGGACTCGTTGACCGGGTATGGGTGGTTTACACCAGGCATGATACTTTGGTAAAAAGGCTTTTGGCACGGGACGGCCGGGCGCACCAGCAAATTTTAAGCAGGCTTAAAAGCCAGCCGGATATAGAAGCCCTTAAACCCTATGCCGATGTTTTGATTGAAAACAGCGGGGGGCTGGAGGAGCTTGAGCGGAAAATAAATGATTTATTAGATATCCCAATAGAATAAAGGGCCTGCTAAAAATATTAGGGGGGTTTTAGTGGTTTTAGTTATAAATTTGAGAAAGAATAAAAAAGTTCTGTTAGTAATTTTAGCAATTATGGCATTATTGTTTTTCTCTATATTTGCTATTAGAAGGCTGTTCCCACTTAAATATAAGGGGCTTATAATAGAAAAATCAGAGGCTTATGGCTTGGACCCGGCTTTTGTTTGCGCAATTATCCGCGCCGAAAGCAGGTTCAACCCCAATGCGGTTTCACACAAAGGTGCCAGGGGCTTAATGCAGGTTATGGAGCCAACAGCGTATTGGGCCGCTGAAGAAATCGGCTTGGTAGGTTTTGATTACAGCCAAATGTTCGAACCGGAGACAAATATAGAAGTTGGGTGCTGGTACTTAGCCAACCTGAACGCGCAATTCGGGGATACCAAAGTTTCACTGGCTGCATACAACGCAGGCAGCGGGAATGTAGAAAAATGGCTTTTAGACCCTTCTTATTCAAAGGACGGCAAGTCCCTATCTTATATACCTTTTAAAGAAACTAGGGGATACGTTAAAAAGATAGGCATATATGAAAAAATATATGGGTACCTGATTAGGTTTTTATAGGTTAAGCTTTTACAGATTATGATTTGAAGGGTTACTATGATGAAAAGAATTTGTGCTTTTGTATTTTTGATAATAATACTTTGTTCATGCAGCAGCCCGGAACCGGCTGCGCCCCCAAAAGAGGCCGATGCCACCCTTGAGGCTGCGGGCGAAGATTTAATACAGCCCCAGCCGGGCAAAAGCGTTTCCATATCCACCCGCCCGCCCAAAACATTAAACCCGCTTCTAAATGAAGATATTACTGTAGACAGGGCTTTGAGGTTAATTTTTGACAGCCTGGCCCGGATTGATGAATTTCAAAAGCCGGCACCGTCTTTAGCGGAATGGTTTGTATTTTCTGAAGATGGGCTGACGCTTACCTTAAAATTAAAAGACGGGCTTGTTTGGCACGACGGCGAAGGCATAACCGCCTATGATATAGAATACTCAATAAATACTATTAAAGCCGCAGGGGAAAACACCATTTACAAAAAAAATGTAACGAATATAAACTCGTGTACGGTTACCGACTATTTAACTGTCGATATCGTTTTTAATTCTGTTTATGGCGGGAACAGCTATAGCTTAGATTTCCCTATTATACCTATGCACTATTACGGGGGCACCCCTGATAATATGCACCCAATAGGCAGCGCCGCATACAAGTTTGATTATTTTGAAAAGGACAAGGAGATTGGCCTTGTTTCAAATACGGCTTACCCGGAAAAACCATTAATTGACCAAATAATTATAAGCATAACACCAAACATAGACGCCGACAGGACATCCTTCGAGCACGGCATAATTGACGCAATGACGTCAGACCTTGTTGATTTGGGTAAATTCAGGAGTTCAAAGGAAATAAATATAACGCATTATAATACCATGTATTATGATTTTATAGGTTTTAATTATAAGAACCCTGTTTTTTCCGATGTTAATATCAGAAAAGCAATCGCGCACATAATATCTAAAGAAGAAATTATAGAATCTGTTTATTTGGGGCGCGCCACCCCTACCCTAATGCCTGTTAACCCAAACTCATGGCTTTATGATACGGATTTGGCGGACTTTAATTTTAACGCTACATTATCCCAGGAATTAATTCAAGCTTCCGGTTATGCCCTTGACGGCGATGGTTTTTTATCAAAAGATATAGAAGGCACTAAGCATTCGTTAAATTTTAGAATCTTAGTTAATGAAGAAAACGGCGAACGGTCAAAAATAGCTGCCTTGCTGCAAAAAAATTTAGAATCGGTTAATGTTAAGGGCGAAATAATTGAAGTGCCGTTTGAAGAATATGTTCAAAAAATTAATAATAGGGAGTTTGATATATTGGTTGGCGGGTATAACCTTTCTATTTTCCCGGATTTGACATTTTTATTTGAAACCTCTTCAACCGCTTCTGGGACAAATATCTTTTCATACTCAAACCCAGAGATGGATAGCCGGTTAGCGGCGGTTAGGGGCTCCAGGAATGACACAGAGCTTAAAGCCAACACAAAAGCGCTGCAACAGTTTATGGCCCAGGATATACCCTGCATATCCCTTGTTTTTAGAAACGCCGCACTTTTGACTGATACAAATATTTATGGCGAAATTATGCCAACAGTAAATAACGTCTTTAATAATATACATTTATGGTTTGTATATGAGGAGGAATGACCTGCTTGGAGCTTAAACACAATTACCTCACTGGTGAATGGGTACTGGTTTCGCCCGGGCGCCTGGCACGGCCAAATAGCTTTAAAGCTGTGCGCGGCAACCCTGTGGATGAAAAAGGACTATGCCCTTTTTGCCCGGAAAACAGCTTCATGATACTAAAGTATATTTATAAAAGCCCCTGCGGGCGGGTAGCCATTGTACCAAACAGGTACCCGGCAATATCTGAAATGTCGGCCAACGGGCCAGGGGCCCATGATGTTGTTATCGAAACGCCCAACCACTCAGAACGTTTGGCCTTTTTTTCACAAAAGGATATTTATACTTATTTAGAGGCAATAAGGCACCGGGTTTTTGAACTAAGCCAAGACAGCGGCATAAAATATATACAAGTTTTTAAAAACGAAGGCCAAAAGGGCGGCGCAAGTATTTACCATTCGCATTCGCAAATTTTGGCCATGCCTATCATCCCAATCAAGCAAGCTATCATTAATTCAAATTTTGAACAGTACCATAAAGAAAATAGTAAATGTTATTTATGTAGCATTACCGAAAATTTAGGCAACCTTATGGTTTTCGAAAATAATTTGTTTGCCGCATATTCGCCATATGCCTCTAACTATGCTTATGGTTTAAATATCGCGCCCAAAAAACATATATCCGATTTCAAAGATTTTGATAAAGCCCACCTTATTGCGCTGGCCGAAGTATTCCATAAAGTTTTGCCCGCTTATTGCAAGCTATTTGATAACTTCAGTTACAATATATGTTTTCAAAACGCGCCATATAATAAAAAGCAGGGCTATAACCATTTTTTTATAGAAATAGTGCCCAGGATGGGCCAGCTGGCCGGGTTTGAATTGTCTACCGGGTGCTTTATAAACCCTGTCGATGTTTATTTAGCGGCTTCAGAAATAAGGGGGTTAATTGATGAAAACTAAAGTCTGCCTATTGTTTGGCGGGGATTCAATGGAACGGGAAATTTCTTTTCTATCTTATAAAGAAATAATGGGGAATATCGATAAAGATAAATTTGACGTTATAAGTATAGAGGTGCCTGTTGAAAAAAATAATAGCTGGGTGCAAAAACTCATAAGCTATAGCCCCGATGTGGTTATGATAGCTATGCATGGGGGGAAAGGCGAGGACGGCTCGGTGCAGGGCCTTTTAGAATCATTGGATACCCCTTATATAGGCAGCAAGGTCCTTTCATCCGCTATTTCTATGGACAAGGATATTTGTAAAGCATTATTGAAAGCAAACAATATACCGGTAATAGATTGGGTATGTATCAATAAAAACGATAAGCTGGTATTTTTTGAAGGCACCTTAAATGAAATTGGGTACCCGTTATTTGTGAAGCCGAATACTGGTGGCGGGAGCATTGGGGTATCGCCTGTAAATAGTTATGAAGAATTGGGCCCCGCAGCCGCAGCCGCATTTCAATACAGTAGCGAAATTATAGTAGAGAAATTTATTAAAGGCAAAGAAGTAGCCTGCGCCATAATTCAAAATAATAGCGGCATTGACGCCTTAAATATTTTAGATATAGATTCCGGGGTCGGCTTTTATGATTTTACTTCAAAGTACATAGACACAAAGAAATTTATAGATTTTTCAGCATTGCCCCTTTATCAAAAGAAAATGGTAAAAGAAATTGGCAAGAAGGCATTTAAAACCCTGAAATGCAGGGGCATCGCTGTTGTGGATATGATAATTAGCGAAGAGCAGGTTTATGTTTTAGAAGTAAATACCTTACCCGGCTTTACTTCAAAATCTATAATACCAAAATCCGTTTCCAATATAAAAGAATTTAAAAATTTTTTAACTGAGCTCATTGAATTTGAAATAGGCCAAGGGGGCTTTTGAGGGCCCCCTACTATAGCCTTTTATAAATTTATTAAATAGCATTATGTGTAAATGCTACTATTTTAGATAAAGGTATTTCTGTTACCGAACCAAGGAAATTCCCCGGTTGGCATACTGCCCTTGGTTTTGTGTTAATGCCGCCTCTGCACCTGTTGCAAAAATTGCACGCGCTACCTACGGGGCAGCTGGGCGGGCTACCTATACAGGTTATAACCTTAACCGTATCATCCGAAACCCCCGCCAATAACCCAGTAAAACCTGAACCAGATAAACCGCCGCTTTCCGTAAAAATTGTTACGGTTTGGCCTACATACTTCAGTATATTTTCAATTAAATGTTTTTCAAACATATATTAAGCCTATTAACTAAATATTTAGTTAACGGCTACACCCCCTAAATAATTAAAATATTTTTTATAGGGCCAAATATAGCAAACCCAGTTTGCAAAACGCCTTTGTCAAACAAGCTTGCCCTACCGCCCTGTCAGGCCCGGAACTCATGTCCTAATCTTATAATATGCTGCGGTACGCCATATTGTTACTGAAATAGTATATATTTAAAAAGCCCAGGGTGGTTTTTATTTTTTACACAAAAATAGAGCTATAATTATAAAACAATTTTTGGTATACTTAAAGGCAAACCTAGGTTGGCTTAGCGCCGCCAAGCGCTTATACCAACCTTAGGCCTGCCTTTAAAATTAATTTGGCGTTTACTGCGCCAAACGCTTATTTAAATGGTTTTACCGAGGTGTATTTATGTATTTAAAAAAATTGGAGCTAGTAGGTTTTAAATCTTTTCCGGAGAAAATAGCGCTTGAATTTAAAAAAGGCATAACCTGTGTGGTGGGCCCAAACGGCAGCGGCAAAAGCAATATTTCTGATGCGGTTAGGTGGGTTTTAGGCGAACAAAATGCCAGGGCGCTCCGTGGCGGCAAAATGGAGGATATTATTTTCGCGGGCACACAAAATAGGAAGCCATTAGGTTTTGGCCAAGTTTCAATTGTTATAGATAACCAGGATAAAAAAATACCCATAGAGTTTTCTGAAATAACAATATGCCGAAGGGCCTACCGGTCAGGCGAAAGTGAATTCTTGATAAACAATACGCCATGCCGGCTAAAAGATATCCATGAACTATTAATGGATACCGGTGTCGGCCGCGAAGGCTATTCGATAATTGGGCAGGGCCGCATTGACGAAATACTAAACGCGAAAGCCGAGGGCAAACGGTATTTTTTTGAAGAGGCTGCAGGGATTGCAAAATTCAGGGCCCGGCGTGAAGAGTCCTTGTCAAGGTTAGAGAAGGAGCGCCAGAACTTAGCCCGTGTTGAGGATATTTTATCAGAATTGGAAGCCAACTTAGGGCCCCTAAAGAAACAGGCGGAGGATGCTAAAAAATATCTTGGGCTTATTGATGCGCAAAAATTTATTAGGGTAAATATTTTTTTATTAGAAGCTGATAGGTCAAAAGAAGAATTGGCCAGCTTAACAGAAAAGGCTGGGTATATATCGGGCCAGCTCGAAAATATGCTAGCTGAAAAGCAGAGGCTGGCAAATAGTGTTTTGGGCTACAAACAAAAAGTTAATGAACTGGATGAACAATATAAATCATCCCAAAATACTTTAATTGAATATAACAGGGAATTGATGGGCAGCCAAAACAATATAAAGCTTATTGAAGAGAAAAGCTCTTTTCTGAATATAGAAATAAACAGGCTCAACCAGGAAATAGAAAAAAGCAAAGCTGCTGCCCTTAAATTAACAAATGAAATTAGCGGGGTTAATGCCAACATAGCAGAACTAAAAGAAAACCTTGATAATGAAAATGCGGCACTTATGCAGAAACAATCTGAGTTTAAAGCCCTTGACTTACGCATGAGCGAAAAAGAGGCGGAAATTGATGCCTATAACACGGATATATTAGAAGCTTATAAAAATATTTCTGATTTAAAGTCAAATATAAATAAAATCAAAAATAATTATGATTCGCTACTAAATAGGGAAAGTGAAATAGTTAATGAAAGCAGCGGGAACAGCTTGAAAATTGCTGGCACCCAAGCAGAAATTTCAAAAGTAAAAGAAGATATATTAAACGCCCAGGCTATTTATGCGGCTACCGGGAAAGAAACCGGTGATTTAACTATTAAAAGGGATGATTATTTAAAAAGCTTGGAACAAAAAACAAATGAATATATCTTGCTCACAGGCAATTTAAACGGCAAGCTCTCCCGGTATAAAATAATTAAGGAGCTTGAAGAGGATTTTGAAGGCTATTTTAATAGCACCAAGGCTATTTTAAAGCAAAAGAAGTCCGGCCCTTTTAAAGGCATCCATGGCGCACTTGGCGGGCTTATTGAAGTGCCGCCTGAATATGAAACTGCTATCTTAATAGCATTGGGCCAAAATATACAAAATATTGTCACGGATACAGAAGGCGACGCAAAAAATGCAATCGAATATTTAAAACGCACAAAAATGGGGAGGGCTACTTTCCTTCCGCTCTCTTCAATAAAAGCCCGGCAAAATAAGCCCCTGCAATTAAATGAAGAGGGCATAATCGGGCTTGCAAGCAGCTTAATTAGCTATAACCGCAAATATGAAAATATAATTTCATATACGCTGGGCTCTGTTTATATTTGTAAAAACCTGAAGGCCGCAATAAGTTTGGGCAAGAAATATAATAACACACTTAAAATTGTGACCCTGGAAGGCGACTTATTAAGCCCGGGCGGGCCTATGACTGGCGGCAGCATAACACAGAAGGCGTCAAATATTTTTAGCCGCGCCCGTGAGATTAAGGTACTGGAAAAAGATATTTCTAACCTTAAACTTTTACAAGAATCGGCAAAAAAAGAATGCGGCATTATTGGAAGCGAGTTAGAATCTATAAAATCTGCCCTTAAAGGCAAGAAAAGTTTTTTTTATGAATGCGAGAAAAATATAAATAACCTTAACCATATGTTAGATATAAAAAGCAGCGCCCTGGAAACCTATATAGAAAAAAAAGAAGGCCTGGATTTAGAAACAGCCCAGCTAAGCGAACAGCTTTTCGAATTAAGGCAAGAATTGGGGCAAAAAGAAAACGGGCTTTTCGCCCAAGAAGAAAATATAAATTCAATAAAATCCAAGCTTTCTGAATTTCAGAGCAAGGCATCCTTTGACAAAGGGTATAGGGAGCGTAATATAAAAGAGCTAACAGGCATACAGATTAATATTTCTACTTTGACTGAAAAAATAAAATCACAGGAGGCCCTGCTTCTACAATTTGAAGAAAATTTAAAGCAGCTGGGTAATGGGGCCGACTCTAACCTTGATAATATTAAAAGCTTAGAATCACAAATTATTATTAATAAATCCTCTGTTAATACAATTATTAGTGAGATTTCCAGTTTAAGTGCAAAAATAGATGCCATCAAAAACGAAGTAAATTCGCTGGATAACAAAAAACAAGAAATAATTGCCCAAACCGGGGTAATTGAATCAGATATAATCAAAAATAACGAATCTATAAACGCAATAGAAAAAGAAAAAACCCGGCTTGAACTAAAAAAAGAACAGGTTTCCGAAAATAGGCGCTATTTATTTGATTCTATTTGGGAAAACTATAATATGACTTACCAGCAGGCCCTAAAGTTCCCAAAATCCGAAGATAATATAAATACATTATATAAAAAAGAAGGCTCTATAAAAAATGAGGTTAAACAAATGGGCCCAGTTAATGTAGCTGCTATTGACGATTATAAAGAATTATCCGATAGGTACCAGTTTTTAAAATCGCAAAGGGATGATATAGCCTATGCTGAAGAAAACTTAAAGACCCTTATTTCCGAACTTACAGAAATGATGGGCGAAAGGTTTATGAGCCAATTCGAAATTATATCAAATAATTTCTGTACCGTTTTTTCTGAGATGTTTGGCGGCGGAAAAGCTTTTTTGAAGTTAATGGACCCAGGTAATATTTTAGAATCGGGTATAGAAATCACAGCACAGCCCCCGGGCAAACGCCTGCAAAGCATGAGCCTTTTGTCAGGCGGTGAAAGGGCATTGACCGCTATAGCCCTATTGTTTGCTATTTTGAAAATGAAGCCGTCGCCTTTTTGCATCCTAGATGAAATCGAAGCCGCCTTAGACGATTCAAACGTTTCAAGGTTTGCTGATTATATAAAAAAATTCTCAAATGGTACACAATTTATTGTCATAACCCATAGAAAAGGGACTATGGAATCGGCAGATGTATTATATGGCGTTACTATGCAGGAACAGGGCGTATCAAAACTTGTATCTGTAGAGTTAAAAAATTACGAAGCAGTCTGAAAAAGGAGAAAACATTATGGGCTTATTAGATTTTTTTAAAAAGGGCAAAAGAAATGAAGAAAGCCAGCAGGAAGGGCAGGGGCAAAGCGGCTTTGCGGAAAACGAAGCTCCAGAAATAATTTTTGATACAGATGAAACCGGAAACGAAGAGGATATGGAAGCTATTATAGAAGAGCTAGGCATGCTGGATAAATTGGAAGGGCCGGAAGAAGAAAATACAGAATTAGGCCAAGGGTTTGATTTATCTGAATATGATGCAATACCGGAAGAAGTTTATGAAAGCCTAAATGATTTGGAAGTTCAAGAACCTGAAAAAAAAGGGTTCTTTAGCAAAATTTTAAGTGGGCTTGATAAAACACGGAAAAATATTTTAAGCGGTGTTGACAATGTATTAAAAGCATTTGTGAGTATAGACGAAGAGCTTTTTGAAGAATTAGAGGAAGCCCTCATAATGGCCGACATAGGCGTTGAATCATCAGTAAAAATAATAAATGCAGTTAAAGACCGGGTAAAAAAAGAAAAAGTAACCGAGGTCCAAATGATTAAGCAGCTTATTATTGACGAAATAACTAATATTTTAACTATAGGCAGCGAAGAATTTATTATGCCCTCCCCCTCTGTATTGTTAGTGATAGGCGTTAATGGCGTTGGTAAGACAACAACTATTGGCAAACTGGCTTCGATATATAAATCCCTTGGCAAAAAAGTACTCATTGCGGCAGCGGACACGTTTAGGGCGGCGGCTATCGACCAGCTTGAGGTATGGGGCAAACGGTCCGGTGTTGATGTTATAAAACAGCAAGAAGGCTCTGACCCGGCAGCCGTTGTGTTCGACGCTGCCCAAGCGGCTAAAGCAAGAAAAGTTGATTTATTGATAGTAGATACAGCGGGCAGGCTGCACAACAAGAAAAATTTAATGGATGAGCTTTCTAAAATATCCAGGGTTATTTCCCGGGAATTTTCAGGCGCGCATATGGAGGTTTTTCTTGTTTTAGACGCCACCACCGGCCAGAACGCAATGCAGCAAGCCAAATTATTTAAGGAAGCGGCCAATATTACAGGGATTGTGCTGACCAAACTCGATGGGACAGCAAAGGGCGGCATTATAATAAGCATAAAAAATGAACTCAATGTACCGGTAAGGTTTATTGGGGTCGGCGAAGGGGTTGACGATTTGCGGGAATTTGATGCCGGCCAGTTTGCGGAAGCGCTGTTTGCAGGCCAAAAATAATTAAAGCTTATGGGCATATCTAAAATTATTATTTTAAAAAGGAGATTTTTTTATGAAAGCATTATTAATTAATGGGAGCCCCCACGCAAAAGGGTGTATTTATACCGCACTTAGCGAAGTAGAATCTACACTTAATGAAAACGGCATAGAAACAGAAATGATCCAAGTCGGCCATAAAGATATACATGGCTGCATAAGCTGCTACAAATGTTTCGAAACCGGGAAATGCGTTTTTAATGATATAGTTAATGAGGTGGCCGCTAGGTTTGATGAATTTGATGCACTGGTTGTTGGCTCACCGGTTTATTATGCATCCCCTAATGGTGCGCTGCTCGCATTCCTTGACAGGTTTTTTTATAGCTCATCCGGCGTAGATAAAACTATGAAAGTTGGGGCCGCCGTTGTTTCTGCAAGGCGCAGCGGCTGCTGTTCGAGCGTCGATGTGTGATATAAATAGTGTAGGATATCCGGCATGCCACCATGAGGCGGCGAAGG
>JAITVM010000015.1 GCA_031285815.1 Clostridiales bacterium
CTGGTCGAGGTATAAATCTAATTCAGGGAGCCGGCTTTCAGGTATTATCTTTAAGCTGTCAAAAAAATTATCTGTTAAATTCATAAAAAAACATCCTTTGCTAACAATAATTGAGTATGTACTATAATATAATTAAAATAAAAACATTGACTATATTATACAGTAAGTTTATAATAAATGCAATATATAGTTATAATAACTACATTATATAATTAGAATAATTTGAAAGGGTGGTACAATGGCTTATTTTAAAGACCCGGTTAGTGCTTTGACTCATCTTGTCGCGCTTATTTTTTGCATACCTGTTACAGTATTTTTAATTTTAAAAGCCGTGTTTAGTGCAACAGTTTGGCATGTAATTGGATTTTCGGTTTTTGGGGCGGCACTGATTTTATTATATGCCGCGAGCACATTTTATCATATGCTTAAAGTTTCGGAACGCAGTTCAAAGCTTTTAAGGAAAATAGACCATATGATGATTTTTGTCTTAATTGCCGGCAGCTATACACCAATTTGTTTAACAGCGCTTAGGGGCGTTTGGGGATATACGCTATTGGCCCTGGTTTGGCCCATTGCTATATTGGGCATTGTGTTTAAAATTTTTTTCATTAATGCGCCGAGCTGGCTTACTTCAGGCATATATTTGTTTATGGGGTGGATAGTTATAATAGCTTTTGTGCCATTGATTAAAACTTTAGAGGCCGGCGGGTTTTTGATGCTTTTATTGGGCGGGCTGGCCTATACTGTTGGCGGCATAATATATGCGCTAAAAAAACCGAACCTTAATTTTATTAAATTTGGTTTCCATGAGATATTTCATGTATTTGTTATGTTGGGGAGTTTTTTTCATATATTGTTAATGTTTTTATTTCTTTAGCCTGTATTTTTTTAAAAAAAATTAATTTTCATAAAATTAGGCTGGGCTATATTTTGTATTTATTGGCCTGGTTTTTTTATTTTGCAAACTAATTATTTGGGCTAATATTTATAGCCAAGGCTCAATATTGGTTTGCAAGTTTAATTAATAGTGTGCTATAATAGTCAAAATAATTTATCGCTTTAGAGTGTTTGTACTAAAGACACTCGGAGGGTTCTAAAAGGAGGATTAATATGAAAAAAATCATTGCTCTCTTTTTGGTTTTTATTATGCTTACTGGCATGTTAACAGCTTGCTCCGGAGGGGGCGGGGGAGGTGCCGCTGGTGATGTAGTTAAGATTGGTGTCTTTGAGCCGCAGTCAGGCGACAATGGTGCAGGCGGGAAGCAGGAAACCCTAGGCATGCAGTATGCCAACTATCTAACGCCAACGGTTGATATTGGCGGCAAAACATATACGGTAGAATTAGTATATGCAGATAACCAGTCGGCAACAGACAAAGCGCCTTCGGCGGCCCAGTCGCTGGTATCGGCAGGCTGTTCTATTGTACTAGGCTCTTATGGCTCGGCTGTTGCCATAGCGGCGGCGGATGTTTTTGGTGATGCCGGCATGCCGGTAATTGGCGTAACTTGTACAAACCCGGCCGTTACAGAGGGGAATAATTTTTACTATAGGATTTGTTTCCTAGACCCATTTCAAGGCACAGTCCTTGCTAATTTTGCCAAAGATGAATTTAGCGCAACAAAAGCTTATTGCTTAGCAAAGCAAGGCGACGATTATTCCGTGGGGCTTTGCAATTATTTTATGGAGGCTTTTGGCCCGGAAAATTGTGTTTACGAAACTTTCCCAGAGGGGACTTCTGACTATAGCTCATATGTAGCCAACGCAAAAACATCCGGCGCGCAGGTATTTTTCTCGCCGGTTTCTACAGAGGCCGCTGCTTTAATTATTGACCAGGCTTCAACCCAAGATTTAGGCATACCTATATTAGCAGGCGACACTTGGGATTCTAATGTTATACTTAATGCGGCTTCCGGGAATGATAATATTGACCTTTATGTTACTACCTTCTATCAAGAAGGCGGCAACCCTGAGTTTGACGCCGGGATTAAAGAATGGATTGATAGCGCCCCGCAAAATTTAGCCAATAACGGCGGCGACAATAAAATAGCGGCAGTTTCCGCTATGGGTTATGATGCGTATTATGTAGCGCTTGAGGCCCTTAAAAAAGCAGGTTCAACCAGCCCTGCTGATGTTGTGCCGGCAGTAGGCGGGGTAACTTTTGAAGGCGTTTCCGGAAATATAGTGTTCGATGATATTAATGGCGATGCTATACGTGATGTGGCGTATGTAAAACGCTGCAATGTTGATACTTCTGAATGGGAATTTGTTGCACAGCAGGGCGTGAATTAATAAATATTAAGGCGTGGCTGGAAACTTCTAATCTAGCTGCGCCTTTACTAGGTTTTTGAAATCCTTATCTAAAGGGGATGTAGTATGGGCTCACTTCAAAATATTTTACCCTATATACTTTCTGGGGTCTCGGTTGGCGGGCAATATGCCTTGATTGCCATTGGCTACACTATGGTATATGGGATTTTGCGGCTTATTAATTTTGCCCATGGCGATGTATTCATGGTTGCAGGCTTGATTATGATTTATTTAGCGGCAGCTGTGCCATTATATTTGGCAATCCCGATTGTGGTTTTGCTTACAGTGGGGCTTGGTTTTTTGATCGAAAGGTCAGCATATAAGCCGTTACGCTCTGCGCCACGTATGTCTATTATGATTTCCGCCATAGGCGTCAGCTACCTTTTGCAAAACCTGGCGCTATATATAACCGGCGGGCTTAATAAAAATTATCCGGAAATCCCATGGGTTTCTGATTCAATTGTTATTTTTGGGGCAACTACAAAGCGGGTAACGGTAATTACGCCTTTCCTTACAATTGCCCTAGTTATTGCATTAGTTTTATTA
>JAITVM010000299.1 GCA_031285815.1 Clostridiales bacterium
CTATACATTGATCTATAATTCACACGGGATGCGGATCAAAGCGCTCCAGCCTTTTGAAAGCGTACAAAAAGTATTAATGGAAAATAAAGATATTGAATCTGACTCTACAACTTTTGAAACAGAAGACAAACGTATTTTAGTAGGCGATACAGACATAGGCAAGAAAATTAAAGAAGATATTAGTGATTTAAAACGCCTTTTGGCCGCTTACCGGCGTGGCGATATAAAGCCTAATTAAAAAATAAAGTGGTTTAGGTGTAATATTTTACATACACATAAGCCACTTTGTTATATGCCCCGCCGGCTTTTCTTATTTTCATACATAAAAATATCTGCCTGTATAATTAAATCGGATAGATTTTCTTCTAATTTATATTTAGTAGAAGATGCCATAGCCATAGACGGCGTGAAAAATTCATTTTCCTGTTTTTTTAGGTTTTCTTGTATATTGCAAATAATCCGATCGGCCTCTTTTTTATCTGTATTAGGCAGAAGCACAATAAATTCGTCCCCACCGGTTCTGCAAAGCGCTGAATTAGAGGGGCAGGCAAGTTTTAAAATATCTGAAACAGTATTTAAAAGTTTATCCCCGATTTGGTGCCCTTTTGTATCATTAGTAGTTTTTAGGCCGTTTACGTCGCCTGCGATGATACTTAAAGGCAAAAATTCGTTTTTGTCCAGCTCCTCACATTTTTGGTTGAAACCCCGCCTGTTATAAAGGCCAGTTAGCGCGTCTATGCCGGCGGCAGACTCCAATTCATGGATAAGTAGCCGGTATTTTGTTACGTCCATCATGGTGACATATAGGCCCAGGTTTTTGTCCAGGGGGCCTTTTATTTCTTTTACTTCTAAGGAATAGAAAACATTATTTCCATCAAGGGAAAAATAGATATCTATATCATTAAAAGTATTTTCAACTGCGTTCACATTGGCACCGATTTTTTTTAGGTAATTTAAGATAGACATAAAATTAAAGTTACTGGTTTCCTTAAACCCTATAAGGCTTAGCCAGATTTTTGCTGAATTATTTGTATCCAGGACAGTCCTATTATTATCTAAAATAAAAACAGACTCATCAATAAAATTAAATATATCATTGCGTGCAATAACCAGAAAATCAGCGCTGCTATTTTGAAAAATAGAAGCCTGCACAAAAACTAAAAATGTGCACATGCCGATTATAGTCACATCAAACGCCATTTTAAAGACATTTAGTACGCTGGTAACATTAGTAATGCAAACTACAAGGATACCGAGAATCAAAATAACGGAGGGGACCCTGTAAGTACTAGGGAGTTTTTTGTGTTGCGTTAACACTACAAATACAGAAGAACTTAGTAAGATATAAGAATAAACAGCATTAACCCAAAACCAGAACCCGTTATCTGTATAGATATTGCGCCTAGGGGCTAATTCAATAATAGTAAACGACGACCGTACCATAGAGTGGGTTAGCGTAGTTGCAGAAAAAAAGGCCGTTAAGATTGGTATTATAAATAGGGCGGCTATTAAAAACATATTTATATTTGCTTCAAGCCTATAGAAACGGAGCACTACCAGCGTTAAAGCGATACAAGATATTGAGACAAATGGTAACTTTGTATCATAAAGCAATTGTATTTGTTCAGTATCCTTTGCAAAAAAGAATAGAACATCATTAATTATCCAGCCCAAAACTGAGCAAGACAGTAAGATATATGAACTTTTGAGGTTTTGCAAGTTGTTTTGAATCATCGATATCCCGATGACCAGCAATGTCATTACTATAAATATAACTAAGATAAATATAGAAACCGTGTTTGTCATAATCTATCTCCAATCGGACCAAAAACTTTTCATGCCATATGTACAAAAATAATTTCTGCAAAAGCCCTTCACTTAAAATAATAAACTTATATGTGATATGTCGGCTAAAATTAAACTTTTGTGTATATATTAAATTTTTTATATATGCCGGCACAATTTTAAATATAGCTATATTTTGGCAATTGAAAATTCCCATATAAGTAAAAAAACGCGCAATGATTAAACATTGCGCGACTTTTTACTATTTTGAATATTAGCTTAACACAAAAGCTAATTAAACCTTTTTGATTATAAAGATGAGCTGCTGCCGTTGCTGCCAGCCATTTGCTTTTGTTGGGCTTCGATCATTTTTTTAACCATGTAGCCGCCAACATAACCATTTTGAGCAGAAGTTAAGTCGCCGTTATAGCCTTGTTTTAAGGGTACGCCGATTTCACTTGCAACCTCATATTTGAATTTGTTCATAGCGTCACGAGCTTCAGGAACGCCTTTAGATGTGCTGTTTGAATTTTCCATTTTAAATTACCTCCTAAAATTATGTCTATTCCAGGCCTAAATTATTTTTGTATAGGCCCGCCCTGTAAACTGAGTTGCAGAATTTATGTCTGTAAGTTTAAGACTTTCTTAATTATTTAAACCAATAACTAAATAATTCTTCAACTTACAATAAATATTATGCTCATTATAAACATAATTATTAGAGGTATATATTTGTAATAGTTAAATTTTTTTCTAAAAGAGTCTAATAAAAACATAGGTTTTTCAATTTCTTATTTGGCCGGCCCCGTAAATTATATACTTATATGAAGTGAGCTCCTTTAAGCCCATTGGGCCCCTTGCATGCAGCTTTTGGGTGCTGATCCCTATTTCTGCGCCAAAGCCAAATTCAAACCCGTCTGTAAACCTGGTGGAGGCATTAACATATACCGCAGCGGAGTCGACTTCATTTAAAAATTTATTCGAGTTGGAATAATTTTCGGTAATAATTGATTCGGAGTGGCCGCTTCCAAAGGTTTCAATATGTTTTATCGCTTCGCCTATATTATCTACTATCTTAACACTAATTATCAAATCTAAAAATTCAGTGTAAAAATCATCTTCCGTAGCTGGTATTAAGCCATTCACAATTTTTAACGATTCTTCGCATGCCCTTATTTCAACATTATGTTTTTCTAATTCTTTAGAAATTAGGGGCAAAAAATCTTTTGCGGCATTTTTATGGATAAGAAGGCTTTCACATGCATTGCAGACACCGGGGCGCTGGACTTTTGCGTTAATGATAATGTCGGCGGCTTTTTTAAAATCAGCTGAATCATCTACATAAATGTGGCAGTTGCCTACCCCTGTTTGAATTACAGGTATTGTGGAGTTTTCTATTGTAGATTCTATTAGCGGGCGGCTCCCCCTAGGGATTAGCAAATCAACATATTTATTTAGTTTCATAAAAGCATATGCTGTTTCCCGTGAAGTATCTTCTATTAATTGTACAAAATCCGGATTAACATTATTCCTTTCTAGGGTTTGCCTAAAATATTTTACCAAGGCTTTATTTGTGTTTATAGCCTCTTTGCCGCCTTTTAAAATGACTGCGCTGGATGCTTTTAAACAAAGGGCAAATGCGTCTGGCGTTACATTCGGCCTGGCTTCATATATTATTCCTATAACGCCGATTGGTGAACGCTTTTTACCTATAACCAGCCCGTTTTCAAGTGTACCCATATCACTAACTTCCCCAATAGGGTCACTTAATGATGCAATTTGAAGGAAGGAGCTTTTTATATCGTCAAGCCTTTTTTGATTAAGTGCCAAACGGTCAATAAAGGATGGCTTTAGGTTGTTTTTTTTAGCTGATTCCAAGTCAATTTCGTTTTGGGTTAAAAACTCGTTATAATTATTTTCAAAACCTTCTGCCAGCTTTATAAGCAAGTTATTTTTTTCTTTTGTGCTTAGCTTAAAAAGCCCTTTGGAAGCAATTTTGGCGTTCTTGCCAATTTCATTTAAATAATCCATATTACAAAACCCCTTTTTTGTTAAACAAATAAAGTACCAATATTATCACCAGCTAAAATTTTAAATATAATATTTGGCTCGCTGCCGCTGGCAACAATTGTTTTTATTCCGGCTTGTGTAGCACGCTGGGCGGCAGAAATTTTTGTGTGCATGCCACCGGTGCCATGCTCGCTTAATGGCCCGCCGGCGATATCGTATATATTTTGGTCAATCTTATTTATAATATCTATTTTGTGGGCATTAGGGTTTTTTTTGGGGTCCTCTTCATATAGCCCTTCTATATCGGAAAGTATTATTAATAAATCACAATCAATTAAGCAGGCTACGTATGACGAGAGCGTATCGTTGTCACTAAATTCTAATTCGTCAATCGAAACGGTATCGTTCTCGTTAATAATTGGGATAACTCCAAGTTTAAAAAGCTCGAAAAAAGTATTACGTGCGTTTTCTTTTCTAACGGGGTTATCAATAATATCTTTCGTTAATAATATTTGGGCTACTTGCTGGTTATACTCCAAAAATAAATTTTGATATATTTGCATAAGGACTGCTTGGCCAACTGCAGAAGCGGCCTGTTTCCCTTTTATATCCTTTGGGCGCTTTGTTAACCCAAGCCTTTCTGTACCGACAGTAATTGCGCCGGAAGAGACAAGGGCAATTTCTTTCCCCTGGCTTTTTAAATCTGATAAAACCCAAGCGAGTTTCGATACCCTTTGTAAATTTAGTTTCCCGTTATCGTATGTTAATGTAGTTGTGCCAACTTTTACTACTATCCTGTTGCAGTTGTTAAGTAATTCCCGGCCTATGATTTTATTCAAAAAAATTCTCCCTTAATACATTTAAAATTGTATTAAACCCAATAGGGGGCCTGCTTTTAAACAGGGGCCCCTATTGGGTTCGTTTATAAACCAAATTGCTAAAAATTAAGTTGTTTTGTTCTGCCCGGGGCTATGCTTTCAATGCCCAGTTAATTTAAAAGGTTTAGATAATTAATATTGCATATTTTTAAAAGGATGGCTTTGTCTAAATTAAAACGCCGCCCACTTAAGTTAATATATGTGTTTAGTGCTTTGTTTTCCTCAAGCAAGGCTAAAGTGATACCTTTATCATATGCGATATTGCGAAGTATATCCCTTTGGCCAGGTGAAAATGCGGTATTAAAATTTTTCATATACACATCTAATAAAAAGTATTGGATAGAATTAGTGTTTTCTATTAAAGAGCCGATAACCTCCTTATCGGAAGAATGTGATTTTTCCAACAAATAGGCATAAAACTCTTTAGTGTTTGCGGCGTTTTGAATAATGGTTTCTAATATTCTAATATCTTCAACAAACTCATCTTTATGGCCCTTATTTTCTGTAATTTCTTTTCCGTTTTCCCCAATGTTATAGGCTTCCTGAATGCGCTTAAAGGTGTCCTTGTCGATGCCTTCCGGTTTTTTATCTTCGTGGCGGCCTTGCTGCCTCCTGCTAAACATAAATTAACCCCCAATACATATAAATAGTTTCTTGGTTAGTTGGCTTTTTTATAATATATGTTTTAAATGTTAATTGTGCTTATAAAGCTGAATATATTATGATGAAAGCAGGGGGCCTTGGTTATAAAATTTGGTATGCCTTACGCTTTATATGAGGATTTTAACCCTACAATACAATTAAATACTAAATTGCTGCTACTTGAATATTTGGAATCTAAACAGAAATAGCCGTTTCTAATAAACTGGAACCTATCTTCTAATTTTGCGGAATTGATAGCAGGCTCCATATAACAGTTGCCCATAACTGTTAAGGTAGTAGGGTTTTTTCTAAACCCCAACTCTTCGCTGTCATCATCTATAACTAAATAATCATAAAGCCTTACGGATGCTTTGACAGCATGCTTAACACTGGCCCAATGTATAGTTGATTTAACTTTTCTGCCGGTGAACCCGGAACCGGATTTTGTTTCAGGGTCATATGTGCAGTGTACTTCTACTATATTTCCTGAACTATCTTTTACTACGCCTGTACATTTAACAAAATAAGCGCCTTTTAGCCTTACTTCGTTCCCAATAAACAAGCGCGTATATTTTTTCGGGGGGTTTTCTGAAAAGTCCCCGCGCTCAATATAAAGTTCGCCAGAAAAAGGTGTAAGGCGTACCGCAGGGCCATCTGCTTCTGCATTATTTTCTATTTCCAGCATTTCTTCGCCTTTTTCGTAATTTGTAATAATGAGCTTGATAGGGTCTAAAACAGCCATGATTGGTTTAGCCTTAGATTG
>JAITVM010000083.1 GCA_031285815.1 Clostridiales bacterium
AAACTTAGGCCTTGACCCGACGCCAATAACTCCTTTTGTAGATGATTCAAACATAGTGGATTGGGCAAAGCAGGAGATTTATGCCGCTAACCGGATTGGCTTAATTTCAAGTGGCACTGATGGGCGCATAAGGCCGTTGGACAGCATATCTAAAGCAGAAGGGGCGGCATTGATTAATAGGTTAATAGATTATATGCGTGTAGATATGCAGAAGGATTATACTGAGAATATCGTAAATTTTGCTGATTGATAAATGTAGCAAACCCAGTTAGGGGGCTTATGCCACCCTAATATTTTAAGGCGCTTTATGCGCCTTTTGTTATTGGCTTAATCCAATTAAAGGCACCCTTAATATAATTTTGGCATAGTATTTCATTGTACCGAAAAAATAATCCAACTTATAAAAATTTATGGATTTTTAATATTTGCTATGATATAATGAGAAAACATGTGAACCGGGGCAAAAATAAAGGTACCTGGTTATGGAAGCGATATAGCTTTAAACCCGAAACAGGCCTAAAAAATTCGCAGGGTTAAGCGGATACTGTTTAGATTTGTTATCTATGATTAAAAGTTATATTTCTATATATCTATTTATAGTGGGCGCTGGAAACCCACATTTTTTAAGGAGGAACCTGCCAAATGGCTATATTGGAAAAACTTGAAGCTAACAAAGCAAAGCTCACTTTTGATATCAGTAAAGAGAAAATAGAAGAAGGGACAAAGCAGGCTTATAATAAAAATAAATCTAGGTTTAATATACCTGGCTTTAGAAAAGGTAAAGCCCCTAGGGTGATTATCGAGGCGCAATTTGGTAAAAACGTCTTTTTTGAAGATGCAATAAATTATTGTATACCGCCTGCACTTTCCGAAGCATATAAAGAACATGGGCTTGATGTTGTTTCGAGGCCGGAATTAGAAATCGATGGAATTTCGGAAGATGGCGTTGTTACTGTAAGTGCTGTTGTTTTCACAAAACCTGTTGTTGACCCTGTTGATTATATCGGTATTAGATACCCTAAAATTGAAGTTTCAGTTTCGGATGATGAAATAGATGCTGTAATCGAAAAAGAAAGGGAACAGAATTCCCGGATCGTTATAGTTGAAGATAGGCCTGTTATAGATAAAGATATAGTTACAATAGATTTTGAAGGGTTTATGGATGGCGTGCCTTTTGAAGGCGGCTCGGGGGAAGGCTACGAGTTGGCAATTGGCTCTAATTCTTTTATTGACAATTTTGAAGGGCAGCTGATTGGGCATAGTATCGGTGAAACCGTCGTAGTAAATGTTAATTTCCCGGAAGGCTACCAAGAAGAATCTTTAAGTGGGAAGCCGGCACAATTTAACGTTACAATAAATGAAATTAAATATAAAGAGCTGCCTGATGTTGACGATGATTTTGCACAGGATGTTAGCGAGTTTGAAAACTTGGCACAATATAAAGGCAGCATTAAGGAAACGCTCTTAAAACAAAAACAAAAAGATGCGGAAACCGAAAAAGAAAATAAAGTTATGGATGCCCTTATCGAAAAGAATAATATAGATATCCCAGAAGTAATGATAGAAAACCAAATTGATAATATCATGGGCCAATTTGAAGATAGGCTTAGCGCACAAGGGCTGGACTTACAAACATACCTTCATTATATTGGCAAAGATATGGATGCTTATAGGGGAGAGCAAAGGGATTATGCGCGTAAACAGATTAGCAGCATGCTTATCCTAGAGGCTATTGGCGAGAAGGAGAATATTGAGATTACGGATACCGATAAAGATGAGGAGCTTGAAAAGGCCGCAAAACATTATAGCGTAGATGTGGATAAGTTTAAATCGTCCTTGCGCGATAATGACCTAAAAAATATGGCTGATGAATTAAAGGTTAGAAAATCTTTGAAATTCGTGTTAGACTCAGCTATTGAAGAATAGTGAGCGGCAACCCCCATCCATTGTGTAAGGGTAGGGGGTTGTTATTTTTTGAATTTAATGCAGCAGCTGAAAATGGTTTGTTTGGGGACATTGAATTTGGCAGTGCTATGTGTTAAAATTTCAATAATGGGTCAAATGCCTATTCTTTACAAAAAATATATTTTACAAATTGTTATTTTTTAAATTGAAATGCCGATTTAAATTTAATTAGTTCAATGATTATACTAGTATCTTATTTCCAAAAAAGCCTAATAAGGGTATGGATTTTGCCAAAATTTAATTTGGGCTATGCAGTGGCTTTATTAGGGGGATGAAAGGGCTAGTAAGTGGGGGGCATTTTTTAAGCAGGGTATTTTATAGCGTGTTTGACTTTTTTTCTCATTTTGGAGGATAATTTGCTTATCAAAAACAGGATATTTTTTGTGAATTGTGTTAAAAGTATATTGTAGAGGGAAGCTAAGGAGGAGGTTATTTAATGAGTGTATTACCTATGGTTATAGAACAAGATAACAGAGGGCAAGAGAGAGGTTATGACATTTATTCGAGGCTTTTAAAGGATCGGATAGTTTTTTTAGGTGAGGAAGTTTCAGATTTTTCAGCCAATTCTATAATTGCGCAGCTTCTTTTTTTAGATGCGAATGACCCTGGAAAAGACATTAATTTATATATTAACAGCCCTGGCGGCAGTGTTTCTGCGGGGCTTGCTATTTATGATACAATGCAGTTTATTAAATCAGACGTTTCTACTATTTGTATTGGGTTGGCTGCCAGTATGGGGGCATTTTTATTAAGTGGCGGCAAAAAAGGCAAACGCTTCGCATTACCAAATTCTGAAATTATGATACATCAGCCAGCCGGCGGGACTAGGGGCCAGGCGACAGATATTAAAATACATGCTGACCATATTTTGAAAACTAGGGAGAAATTAAACCAAATTTTAGCTGAAAATACAGGGCAACCGCTTGATATTATTTTTAGGGATACAGAGCGCGATAATTTTATGTCCGCAGAGGAAGCCAAGGAATATGGGTTGATTGATTCTGTGATTACGAGAATAAAAGAAATGTAAGGAGGCTATCAAATAATGGCATCTAAATCCGACGAAAAAAGGCAATCAATAAGATGCTCTTTTTGCGGAAAACCACAAGAACAGGTTAAAAAAATTATTGCAGGGCCAAATGTTTATATATGTAATGAATGTATAGATTTATGCTATGATATCCTTGGCGAAGATTATACTATGTACGATGATTTTAATAATGACGAAATCAAAATTATGCGGCCTGTAGAAATACGGCAGTATTTAGATGAGTATGTCATTGGGCAAGATGGCGCTAAAAAAGCGCTTGCAGTAGCTGTATATAACCATTACAAAAGGGTGTCTTCATTCCAAACAGTCCGTGAGGAGAATGTTGAGGTCCAAAAATCAAATATCCTTTTAGTTGGCCCTACAGGGGTGGGCAAGACTTATTTAGCCCAAACTTTGGCCAAGATGCTTAATGTGCCTTTTGCAATTGCTGATGCTACATCTCTTACAGAAGCAGGGTATGTTGGCGAAGATGTCGAGAATATTTTGCTGAAGCTAATCCAGGCGGCAGATTTTGATATTGACCGTGCTGAAAAAGGTATAATTTATATTGATGAGATTGATAAAATTGCCCGGAAATCCGATAACCCTTCTATTACCAGGGATGTTAGCGGGGAAGGTGTCCAACAGGCGCTGCTTAAGATATTAGAAGGCACGGTTGCATCTGTTCCGCCACAAGGCGGGAGGAAACACCCGCACCAGGATTTTATACAGATAGATACAACTAATATTTTATTTATTTGCGGCGGGGCTTTTGACGGCATTGAAAAAATAATTGAGCAGCGGCTAAATAAAAAAGTAATTGGTTTTGGCCATGAGCAAATGGACAGGAAAGAATTAGACAAGACCATATTAAAAGAGATTTTGCCGCAAGACTTGCAAAAATATGGGCTCATCCCAGAATTTATTGGGAGGCTTCCGGTAGCGGTTACACTTGAACATCTTGATGAAAGTGCCCTTGTAACCATTTTGAAAGAACCCAAAAATGCTATTACTAAACAGTTTGCTTATTTGTTTGAATTAGAAAATATTATTCTTGAGTTTGAAGAGGACGCCCTTAAAGCTATTGCTAAATTGGCAATTGAAAGGAAGACAGGGGCTAGGGGCCTGCGCTCTATAATAGAAAAATTTATGACAGATATTATGTATGATGTCCCTTCCGACGAAACTATCGAAAGGTGCATTATAACAGCCGATACTGTTTTGAATGGCGCCAAGCCTAATTTTATACACAACGAGCATAGGCAGGCTTTGGTTAAGAAGCCAACAAAAAAGAAACGCAGCAAAAGAATATCAGCGAGTTAAAATAATTAAGGCGCAATTTTAGGTTGGTCAACTAAAATTGCGCCTTTTATATTCCTTTAGCTAATCAAAATTAATTATGCTTACTTGGCACATTTTCATTGTAAGCAATGCGGCTTTATGGCTTTCTATTGTAACGCCGGCGCAACATTTTGCATCAACTGTTATTTTGGTTTCAGGTAGCTGTGCTTTTAGTATTAGTGCGTTGGAAACAACACATATGTCTGTGCATAGCCCGCACAGCTCAATTTCATCATAGCCGCCGGCTGCAACTAGCTTGGCAAGTTCCAGCGAGCCGAAATTTGGCTTGTCAAATATTTGGCACCCGTTTGTATCTAAGGAGCTATTTATCATATGCCCATCTGTGCCTTCTATACAATGTTCTACCGGCAAAAATTCCCCTTCCTGGGTAGATAGGTAATTTTCCTTATGGGTATCCCGTGTAAATAAGATATCATAATTATTTAGTTTATAAGACT